>NZ_JBFUHH010000053.1:0-27846 GCF_056402495.1 Microvirga sp. P4_A5
TAGGGATGCTTGGGCTCGTTCAGCACCTCGTCGATGGGTCCGCGCTCCATCTCGCGGCCGGCATAAAGCACCAAGATCTCGTCGGCGATCTGCGACACAAGGGCGATATCGTGCGAAATGAACACGATGGAGACGCCGCGTTCCTCGCGCATCCTCTGCAGGAGCGACAGGATCTGGCTCTGGACTGTGACGTCGAGCGCAGTGGTCGGCTCGTCTGCGATCAGCAGTCGTGGATCCGGCGCCATTGCCATGGTGATCATTACCCTTTGACACATTCCGCCGCTCAGTTCGTGCGGATACTGGATCATGCGGCGCTCGGGCGACGGGATTTCTACCTGGCGCAACGCGTCAATGGCAGCTTCGCGTGCCTCGGCGGTGGTCAGTCCCTTGTGCAGCTTCAACACACGGATCAACTGGGCGCCGATGGTCATCACCGGATTGAGCGAGGTCGTTGGGTCCTGGCTGATCATCGCGATGCCGCTGCCGCGGATATGCTGCATTGCGTTGGGGTCGAGCGACAGCAGATCCTGGCCTTCAAACCGGATGCTCCCGCCGGAGATGTGTCCCGGCCGTGTCACCAGTCGCAGGATCGCCTTCGAGGTGACGCTCTTTCCCGAACCTGACTCGCCCACGATGCCGATGACCTTGCCGCGCCCGGCGCTGAAGCTCACATCATCGACCGCCTTGAACAGGTGCCCTTCAGTGAGGAAATCAACGCTGAGATTGCGGACATCCAGAAGGGGTCCTGGTTCAACTTCGTCGACCGCCATCAATTCCCTCCTTGCGGATCAAGCGCGTCACGCAATCCGTCACCGAGCAGGTTGAAGCCCACCATGGTGAGGAAGATCGCGAGTCCGGGAAACAGCGAGAACCACCATTCGCCGCCGAAGATATAAGCCTGGGCCTGCGACAGCATCTGCCCCCAACTGGGCTGGGGCGGCTGCACGCCGATGCCAAGGAAGCTCAGCGATGCTTCGGTCAGGACGGCGGTCGCAAAATAGTAGCTGGCCTGAATGATGACCGGCCCGGCGGTGTTGGGTAGGATTTCGTGAATCAGGATGAAGGCATCGCTCGCTCCCACCGATCGGGCCGCCTCGACATAATCGCTCGGAACTTCCTTCAGCACGCTGCYGCGAACGACTCGGGCAAAGCGCGGCGCCAGCACCACGCCGCCGACCGTTATTACCTTGGCGACGTTACCGATCGTGATCGGACCGAGGTCGATGGGCTGAGTCCCAATTGCCCCCATCACCGCGATCGCAAGGATCACGGTTGGGAAAGCGCTGAAGATATCAGCGACTCGCATGATGATTTCGTCGATCCAGGTCCCCCCGTAGTAGCCGGCGACGGCACCGAAGGGAGCGCCGATGACCAGCGCCAGCGCCACCATGCCGACCCCAACCATCATCGTCACTCGCGCGCCGTAGACGATGCGGCTGAAGATGTCGCGCCCGAGGTTGTCGGTCCCCAAAAGAAAATCGGCTGAAGGCGGCGCCAGCCTCGAGGTGATGGAGACGGCATTTGCATTATGAGTCGCAACAAGCGGTGCGAAGATCGCAACCAAAGTGATAAGAATGACGATGACGAGGCCGGTCATGGCCAAGCGGTTCCTGCGGAAACGGCGGGCGCCCCCGGCGAGAAAGCCGGTTGAGGCTGGGAGGCTCTCCACTCCCGGCTCGCGAGCATCGACGGCGATGCTTGCCTCACTATATGTCACGGGCATGTCTCCTGTCGGCGGCCCCGGCACCTCACCGGTCGCCGGCCTGATGGTTGTTGGGTCAGCAAGGTCAGTATCGGATTCTGGGGTCGAGTATCGAATAACCAACGTCGACAATTAAATTCAAAACCACGTAGAGGCACCCGATCAACGTCAGCACGGCCTGAAGCACGGGAATGTCCCGCTGGAACACCGCATCTACCAGCAGTTTCCCGAGGCCCGGCAGCGAGAACACTGTTTCGAGCATGACCGCACCGGAGAGCATGATGCCGATGGTCAGACCGATCACCGTCAGCGTCGGGATGAACGCGTTTTTTAGCGCGTCGCGCCAGATCAACTCGCGCTCGGAGATGCCGAAGGAGCGGGCCGCCTGGATGAAGTTCTGCGACAGCGTATCCAGCATCGACGCCCGCAGCATCCGTGTGATGAGCGCCAGGTTGATAAAGGCAAGGATCGCGCTCGGCAGAATCACAGACCGCAGGTGCGGACCCAGCCCCTCGCTGATGGGCGTGAACCCGCCGGGCGAGACCCATTGCAGTTGCACGCCGAAGAAAAAGATCAGGATGATCCCCGACCAGAAGTCCGGGATCGACACGCCGGCCACGGCGATGACACGGGCAGCATGGTCCGGCGCCCGGTGCCGGTGCACCGCCGCCGCAACCCCCAGCGGAATCGCGATGACGAGGGTCATGACAATGGCAATGAAGGACAACTCCAGCGTCACCGATAGGCGTTGCAGGATCAGCGTACCGATCGGAATCCGCGTCACGAAGGAGGTACCGAAGTTCCCCTGCAGCGCATCGCTGAGCCAAACGATGAACTGTGCCAGAAACGGACGGTCCAGGCGCAACTGCCTTTCCAGCTCGGCGATGAGCTGGGGCGACGCCTGGTCGCCCAGCATGTAGGTTGCGGCGTTGCCGGGTGCGAGACTGATCAGCGAGAATGACAGGAACGAGACACCGAACAGCACCGGGATAAGCAGCAGCAGCCGCTTGACGATGTAGCGCAGCATCCTGTTCCCGAACATTCTCGCTCTCCTCACACCTCAGAAAAACAGCAGGCCTTAGCCGACAGTCACCTTGTCGAAGTATTCGTAGTAGGTCGGTGCAATCACGAAGTTCTTGACCTCTTTGCGCCAGACCGGCGTCCAGTCGTACCAGACGAGCCAAAGCGCCGCGACATCCTCAGCCATGACCATCTGCAGGTCGCTGAGGAGCTTCTTTTGTTCGGCCGGGTCATTCGAACGCTGGGCCGCCTCGATCAACCGGTCGACTTCCGGATTGTTGTAGCTCACCCGCTGGTAGGAACCGTCGCTCTTGTAAACGAGCTTGACCATGTAGTCGGGCGTGTACACCGACGAGGACCAATCGGTGTATCCGGCTTCCCAACCCGATTTACCCTGGGCACAAAAGTCGTAGAAGGCGGTTTTTTCCATAGGCACGACTTCGACGTTGATCCCTACCTCAGCCCACATGGCCTGCAGCAGCGTCGAGGTATCGATGTGGTGAGTGTTGTTCTCGCAACGCAGTGCAAACTTGACCCCACTCAGACCGCCGGCCTTCAGCGCGGCACGCGCTTTGTCGGGGTCGTAACCGGAAATCGCCTCGACCTTAGGATCATACCAGGACGTGCCGGGTTTCATCGGACCGAACGCCTGCACGCCATAGCCCTCGAATACGCCCTCAAGCAGCACCTTTCGGTTGGTCGCGTAGGACAGGGCCCGGCGCAGGTGAACGTTGCTCATCGCCTTGTTGGCATGGTTCAGCATCACGTAGCCGACCTTCTCGGACGAGCCGCGCGCCCCATCGATGTCGTCGCGGGCCGTGAGCCTGGCGAAGTCCCGCTTTGGCGGCTCGTCGATGAAGTTGATGGCGCCGCCGAGAAGTTGGGCGACCCGCGTCGCGTCTTCCTTCAGGATCTTGTAGGTCAGGGTTTGGACGCCGGGGATGCCGGGCCGATAGTAGTTCTTGAAGCGACGGAAGGTCAGGTGGCTGCCCTGCACCCATTCGACGAATTCGAAGGGACCGCAGCCTGCGCCCGCCGGATTCCGGCGCAGGTCAGCCTTTTCCCGCGCACCTTTCTTGACGATGCCGCCCATGACGCTGCTGAGGTAGTTGACCAGCAGTCCGTAAGGATAATTCAAATGAAAGACGACCTTATGCTTTTCGATCGCCTCGACCTTGTTCACCATGCTGTAGAGGCCATAGGCGGGAGAAGTCGGGCCCTTTTCGATGATGAAGCCGAAGGTATAAGCCACATCCTCCGCGGTCATTGGTGTCCCGTCGTGAAACAGGACGTCGGTGCGGAGCGGGATCACAACTTTCAGCGGATCTGACTTATCGGGCATGTCCGAAGCGAGCTGCGGATAAAAGCTGTCCGTCGAGGGATCGTAGTCATAAAGCTGCTCGAAGCAGGCCAGCATCGCCTGAAAGGATTCCGTCTGGCTGTTCAATTGCGGGTCGAGACCCTGTGGGTCCTGATAGAAGGCGGCGATCAGTGCGCCTCCGCTGGCCTGGGCCATTGCCTGTCGCATGCTGAGCCCGCCCGACATCGTGAAGGCGGCGGCCCCCGCGGTGCTCTGCAGAAATTGACGCCGGCCGATAAGTCCCGACGTCGTCCCGCTCGGGTTGGACTGCTTACGTTTTGTCATTGTAACTTCCCCTTTTTCTCGTCGGAAATCAGATTGGTTGACACTTACGCGCTACCCGGCGATTGCCGCAGCTCTCGCCGCCTCGAAACGCTGCCGAACGTCCGGCAGGCTCGTCACGAGCTGACCGCGTTTGAACACCGCTGCGATGGTCTCCGGATCGGAAAGACGTTCGACGTCCTGTACGACGTCTGCTGTTGTCAGCACCAGATCAGCAAGTTTTCCGGTCGCTATCCTGCCGCGGTCGTCCAGCCGCAGTGCGTCGGCCGAACCGCCGGTCGCGGCATTCAGCGCCTCGGTCGCCGAGAGGCCATAACGCGCCAGCATCACGATTTCGAGCGCGTTGTCGCCGTGACGGCAGGCTGCGTTTCCGCCGACATCGGTGCCCGCGATGATGGCCACGCCACCCTTTCGCGCCAAGGCGATCCGCGCCTCGGGGGTGGGCAGGGGGAAGCCTTCATCCGCCAGCTTTTGGCGCCGCGCGATCGCAGCCGGAGATAGCGTACCGGTCGCAAGCGCGGTCTGATAAGTCAGCTCGTTCAGCAGGGTCGGCACCAGAATGGTGCCACGCTTCGCCATTTCCTCGGCCGTAGCGTCGTCGAGATAGAGGCCGTGTTCGATGCTGTCCACGCCGTTCAGCACCGCGTTGCGGATGCCGTCGCGTCCATGCGCATGTGCGGCGACGCGCGTGTTGGCGCGGTGCGCCTCGGCGGTCGCGGCGGCGATCTCTTCGGGCAGGAACTGTGGGGCCAGTGGATGACGGCCGATGGTGGCCATGCCGCCCGTGACGCCCATCAGCTTAATCCAATCCACGCCGCGTTTGATGTGCTGTCGAACCTCCTTGCGAACCTCGTCTGGGCCATCCACCTCCACACAGCGCATGTGCACATGCCCGCCCGTGATGGTGAGGCCGAGTCCAGAGGCCAAAAGGTCGGGCCCTTCGATGATCCCGCTGCGCACCGCGTCGCGATACTGGATATCAATGTAATCCCGCCCAGACATGTCGCGGATCGTCGTAAAGCCGCGCGAGAGGGTGATCCGCCCTGCTTCGACCGTGCGGAAGGCCTGCATGGCCTCGGACTCGGATGAGCGGCGCGAGGTGGCGTAGTCGGCGGCTCCCGCGACGACGTCGCCGCCAACCAGGTGTGTGTGGGCGTCGATCAACCCTGGCAGGGCAAAGTAGCCCCGCATATCAATTTCGACGGCATCCGCCGTCGTCGCGCTCGGCGCCTCGCTGGGGCCGACAAAAACGATCTTATCGTCGGAGACGGTGATCGTGGTCAGATTCGCCAGGACGCGGTCGCCGTCAAAGGCGCCCAGATTCTTTAGTCGAAACGATCCTGATTTCATGTCGCCCTCCGTCGCGCCGCGCCTTTGTTCAGTTTCGTGTTTCGCGCGCCCTTTGCGTGCGGCGGTTCAGCGACCGCTGCGCGAACGCAGCGCCATTGCTGTGAACGACCCCTGGCGCCTCAGCGCTCTTCATTGCCGACAAAATCCGGTGGATGATCGGCAGAGCCTGCCGCCTTGAACGCTTCCCGCACGAGGTGCGGTCTCATGGGCACGGTCGCATACCGGTGACGGACATCGCGCTCACGCACCCGCCTCGGAAGGATTGATCGGCAGCGCGGACCGCCAAACGATCTTCCACTTGGGGTCCCGGCCTCCGTATTCGCCTTCGGTCGCTGATCCAACCGCGTTGACTTCGTCGGTGAAGCCGCCTTTCGGCACTGAGCCTCCAGAGGCGATCCCGGCCCAACCGGGAGCAACGGACGCGTCGTGACCTGCCGGCTCTTTTGACAGGGCATCGCATGTGTCCAGACGGAGCGCGGGCACCGAACCGGCTTCGCGCAGTCTGCGGACGATATGGCCGCAGGCCTGATCCTTCTCCCCGAGAGAGAAAGCGGTGTGATCCCGAGCCTGCGTTGAGATTCGACGACGCGCGCTCGTGTTTCAAAGCCCAATGCATCTGCGCAGCCACGTACCGATCCGCCGGTTCATTCAGTGAAAACGTCGTTCGTACCTCGACCAATGTTGCAAACATCAAAGCTGGCGTCAATGACGGATGAGGCGGGTTCTGAGAGTGCCTCAGAAGGCGCGTCAGCGGCCAAGGCCCCACCAGTGGGACAGCCGGCATTGTATCCAGGATCCGCATCCCRCCCGGCAGCCGATCGAGTCCTGATATCTCCGAGGGTGGGGCCGTTCGAAGCATTGGCGCTCTCGGTTTCGCCATCCCTTATGCCGGATCGGAAGCCCCGCGATCCGCGAGAGCGCCGGTCGGCAGGGTGTGCGCAGACGGGCCACCGATGCATCGGCCGATCAACCGCGGGACCTGGACACGACAACGGAGCCGGATCGATTTATTCTCCATCCAGCGGGGAGTGCCGGAAGAGAACATCTTGGTTCACCTTGTGACTACGCGGGCAGTACGATGCTGCTGACCCGGCGTCGCAGCGCTGCAATGATACTCATGGCCGGAATGAGTGCCGTGCGCGGGTTCGACGGATTTGTAAAGTTGGCCATTACAAGCTTCAGTTCGCCAAATTTCCCAGAGGCTTCGAGTTCGACGGAATTCTTGATTGCGGCCGGGTCGGCGATCACGGTCACGCGGGTCTCATCCATGCCAATCCCCGCGAGAGCGGCGGCCGCAACGATGTTCGAGTTCTGCGGAAATGCCAGCGCCGCTTCACGGGCGCTCGACTGTTTGACAACGAGCGGTCCGTCGAGAGTCCTGGCCCGGGCAGCCTCCAGCAACGCAGCGGCCGGCTTGCGCTGGACCACGCTGACCCGGTCGAGACCTCCCTCACGCGCGGCGGAGAGAGCGTCCAAGGCGCCTGTCGCGCCGCTGGCAAGAAGCAGGCGCGCCGACCCCGTCGCCAACGCGCGTCGGACTTCCGTCTCCGTATCGACTCTTGCCATGGCGGCGATCGAAATGGCCATGACGTCGAATCCATCGGCCAGGCAAACCGGCACGTACGCGCTGTAGGCCTCAACGCCCGCCGCTTCGACAACGATGTCCGGGCAGAGAGCCAAGGCCGCACCCAAACTCGTCACATGCGGGTATTTGTGGATGTCGCAACTTCCTTACCTGGACAAGACGGCTGCAGTGACCAGGATGAAGCGTTTCCGGCGTTCGCCACCGGTGCCGATCCATGGAAGGCACAGTTTGCCGATATCGACGCCTTGCTCGTCCGCACCAGCAAGGTGCTGGAAGGCGAGACGCCGATGCGTAGCGCTTGCTCGATCCCGAAATCGATGAGGGCGAGAACGAGGACCGCTGGCTCAATGTCGTAAAGCGGACCGCGGATTGGCCGACTGTCGCCGCCGCGGCGATCGCCTGAAAAGCATGGCTCGATCTCAATCTGTATCCGCGCCAGCCCTGGCTCGGCTTCATCATGACCGGATGCATCCTGCGGGCTCGTGGCCTGACCAGCCACCTGCTGCCGCTGGTGTCAGGATTCCGGACCTCGAATTCCGACCGCAGGGCAGGGAAAACGCCGCCGAAATATAGTAGCCTACGGCGTGGTTCTCGACCCCGACAACATTCACCTTCTTGACGGCGTCACCTTCGCATTTCGATCTCTCGACGCGGGCGAGGCGAAGCGGCCGATCGTCGAGAAACTCGAGGCGATCGGTGCCGCGTTCGTCGACGTCGGCATGGGGCTCGAGCTCGACAACGGGTCGCTCGGTGGCATCCTGCGGGTGACATCCAGCACACCCGAGAAGCGGGACCACGTGCCGCAGCGGATCTCCTTCGTTGGCGGGGGTGCTGAGGACAACTACGCCTCCAACATCCAGGTTGCCGACCTAAACGCCCTGAACGCGGTCCTCGCAATCGTGAAATGGAAGAAGATCCGCGGATTCTACCGCGACCTCGAGCGCGAGCACCATTCGACATACAAAACCGATGGCAACATGCTGATCAATGGGGAGATGACGTGATACGGCACAAACAACTCGAGCATCGTTTCGTCAGCACATCCCCGAGCAGCTCAAGCCGGGCGTCCTGTAACTCTCCATGGAGTACGCGACATCCGCCCACAGTTGCTGTTGCGGCTGCGGCGAGGAGGTTGTTGCACCCTTTACGCCAACGGATTGGAAGATGACATTCGATGGCGAGACGGTCTCGCTGCGCCCGTCGATCGGCAATTGGATGCAGAAGTGCCGGTCGCACTATGTGATCAACCGCGGCAAGGTGATTGAAGCGGGCCCTTGGAGCGACGAAAAGGTCGAAACCGAATGGCGTCGAGATCGCGTGGCCAAAGAACGTTTCTACGGCAAGACGCCGACCGCAAGGCCTGCAGTTCAGGACCTTCCACCTGCGACGAATACAAGCATTTGGCGCCGTGTCAGGGAGTGCGTCACCGGCAAATCGTGAGCATCGGGTGGGACCGCCGGCCCGACACGCCGTCAGCCCGGTCACGGGCGCGATTTCCCCAACTTTTCTCGGCATCGAAGGTACTTTTATCGCTGTCGCAGTTGTAGCAGGGGAGATTCTCTGGATGTGTTCTAAGCAATATTACCCCGAGGAAACGTCAATGAGTTCCTTCCAGTTCATTCATACGGGCGACATCCACCTAGACAGCCCCCTCAAAGGACTGAGTGGACACGAGGGCTTTGCCGCCGAGCAAATCCGGATGGCGACGCGGATCGCATTCGAGCAGCTTGTCACCCAAGCGATAGACGGGCAGGTCGCGTTCGTGGTGATCGCAGGCGATCTCTATGACGGCGACTGGCGAGATTTCCAGACCGGCCTTTTTTTTGTGCGGCAGATGGGTCGCTTGCGCGCAGCGAACATCCCGGTGTTCGTTCTACACGGCAATCATGACGCTGAGAGCCAAATCACCAAAAAGCTAACGCTGCCCGACAACGTGCAGGTGTTCAGCTATCGAATGCCACAAACGTTCAAGCTCGCCGACCAACGCGTCGCCCTGCACGGACAGAGTTTTCGAATGCAAGCAGTGACAGAAAACCTGGCAGCTGCCTACCCTCCTCCCGTGAAGGGGTTCTTCAATATCGGTGTCCTGCACACGGCGCTTGGCGGAGTGAACGGTCCTCACGAGAATTACGCGCCGTGCACTCTGGAGGAGCTCGTAAACAAGGGCTACGATTACTGGGCTCTTGCCCATGTCCATCAGGGTGGTGTGCTGCACAATAACCCGCACGTCGTGTTTTGCGGTAACCTGCAAGGTCGCCACATCCGTGAGGCCGGGCCAAAGTCTGCCCAGTTGATCACGGTTCGAGACGGCGCGGTGCACGATATCGAGCGCGTGCACGGACGTCGTCAGGTGGAAGTCCGTCGAGGTGCCGGTCGGTGGGTGTGTGCGCTTCGGCGATGTCATTGATCGAATTAAGATCCATATTCACGAGGCCATGCAGGAAGCCGAAGGCCGCTTGTTGGCGTGTCGAATCAAGCTCAGTGGTGCGACCACCACCCACAGTGAATTGCATTCGTCTACGCTGCAGCTGTTGGCCGAGGCAAGAGCGGCCGCTCTTGCGCTTGGCGACGGTCTCGCTTGGGTTGAGCGTGTAATCACATCAACCACACGTGCATCAACTCACTCTGGTCGTGCCGACTCTCGAGCGATCAACGATCTCGACGTCTTGCTGGGACAGGCTGCAGCCGACCCGGAGTTGCGGACACAGATCGAAGGCGACCTTGGCGATCTCATTCGCAAGCTTCCGCACGAGGCCACGGTCGATGTCGACGATCCGCTTCTTGAGGCGGCAATAGCAAAGGATTTCGGCGCCGTGACTGCGCAGGCAGCGGGCTATTTGACAGCGCGCCTAGCGGCGGAGGGTTAAGCCATGCGTATCCGCTCTTTGAACCTGGTCCGTTATGGACACTTTACCGACGCCACACTTGAGTTTCCCTCCGGTGGGCCCGATTTTCATATCGTGTACGGCGAAAACGAGACGGGGAAATCGACGTCAAAGTCAGCGATTGAGGAATTGTTGTTTGGCATCTCAGGTCAGCCGCCGCGCAACTTCGTGCACGAGAATAGCGTATTGCGTATCGGGGCAAGGTTGGAAAGTGCTGGAACGTCGATCGATGTCCGGCGTCGCAAGGGCAATAAGGACACGCTGCTCGGCCTCGACGACTTGCCTCTCGCTTCCGGCGATGGGCTGTTGGGTCCACTGCTCGGCGGCATCGATCGTGCGTTCTTCTGCCGAATGTTTTGCCTCGACCATGAGCGGCTGCGTGTTGGTGGCAGGGATATCGTTCAGGCCAAGGACGATATCGGCGCTACGTTGTTTGCTGCGGGCGCGGGAGTATCCCGGCTCCGGGAGCGGCTCGCCGCAATGGACGAGGAAGCAAGCGGCTTGTGGGCGAGTCGCAAGGCGGGGCATAGGAAATATTACCAAGCCGAGGATCGCCTCAAGGAGGCGGATGCGGCGTTGCGCCATCACACTGTAACGGCGGCCAAGTGGCAGGAGATGAAATCCACTTATGAAGAGGCGCGCGACGCCTGCGTGCAGATTGAGAAGGAGATCGAGGAGCACGTCACAGAGCTCGCCAAGATCGCGCGCGTGCGGCGCATCTACCGTAACGTACGCCGGTTGGGTGAAACCCAAACCCAGTCTGCCTCACTCGGTATCGTCGTTGAATGGCTCGCCGACGCGGGTACTCGGTTTGAGACCGCCTCCGCCGATAACGCGTCAGCTGAGGGCCGCATAACCGCCTTTCAGGAGCAAATGGCCGCCGTTAATGCCGAGCGCGGCGCAATCACGGTGGACGAGGCCGTCCTCATTCATGAGACGGAAATCGACCGCCTGTCGAAGCGCAACATCGAGTTGGCTCCAGAAAGAGCGGCTTTGCCGCGCCGCCGGTCGGAGCTCGATGCGGCGGAAGACGCGCTCAGGCGCGCGGCTACCGAGCTGGACTGGCATGGTGATATCGCCGAGCTCCTGGACAGGATTCCGCCGCGTGCCAAGGTTGCGGTTCTCCGCGGTCTGCTGACCTCACGAGGTGAGTGTTTCGCCGCCGCCGACAGCGCAAACAGAGCGTGGGCTGGCGCCGGCGAGAAGTTGGTCAATGTTCGGGACCGCATCGAGGTCATGGGATTGCCGCAGGATCTGTCGGGGTTGGCAGGCCTCGTGAAATCAGTCCGAGCGCTGGGTGATCTGGACGCGCGGCTCCTCGCTGCGCAAAACGCGCATTGGGAAGGGGAGGAGGTGTGCCAACGGCGAATGGCGCGGATGAGACGATCGGGCTTCGATGAAGCGTCTTTGGTCGCCCAGAAACTGCCGAGCTTGGCTTCTGTAATGGCGCATCGCGATGCGGTCCGCGATCTTTCAAGTCGCATGCAATCCCAGCAAGCAGGGCTCCGTGATTTGACGCGCGAGATCGCGAACAATCGGAAGTCTTACGAACGTCTCGTCTCCGACGAGAAGATCATCTCGGCAAAAGATCTGCGGGAATTGCGCGAGCGCCGCAACACCGGATGGTCCATCATTCGCAGGCGCCATATTGAGCGCGTCGATTTGACGGAGGGCGAGGAAGAAGACTTTGCAAAGGGCGACACGCTGCTCGATGCGTATGAAACGGCAGTTGATCTTGCCGACGGCGCGGCGGATCAGCGTTTCCACAACGCAGCTGCGACGGCTGAGGCTATGGTGCTGGCCCGGCAGGTTGCGGATCAACAGGACCGCCTCGTCTCGCAGGAAGCCGAGTATTCGTCATCGGTTGAAGAGCAAATGGCGCTGGCTTCGGCCTGGATCGATATGTGGAGCGGCGTAACGGAAAACCCGCGGCCTCCCGATGACATGCTTGAGTGGCTTGAAGAGAGGAGCGACCTGCTCGATCGATTCTCCAAGCGCGACGACGCCGTTCGTGTTGCGTCATCGTTGGAGCGTGAGCTTGCGGGGGCGAAACAGCAGCTTCTGGCTTTGTTGCAAGACAAGGCGCTTGTTGCCTCCGCTGAGGCTTTGCCCCTGAACGGCATCCTCGCGGCGGCAGAAACGCGCATTCGGGAAGAATCAGCAAATGCGGACAAGCGGGAGGAGCTCGCGCTCGAAGAGCGGAAGACCAAAGCCGACTTGGAAAGCACGCGTCGAGCGGTCGAGGACGCTGAAAAAAGGTGCGGCGCGTGGATAGCACAGTGGCGCGTCGCCTTGACTGAGCTCAATCTCTCACCAGAGGCCGCAGCCCAGGCGGTTCAGGAGCAAATCGAGGCGATCGATACGATGCGCGAGACTGCCCTGAAGATCTTAGACCTGCGGCAGGAGAGGATCGGAAAAATCGAGCGGGACATCGAGGCCTTCTCAGCCGACGTTAAAAAGCTCATCACATCGACTTCGCCTGATCTTGCCGGCGCTGATGCAGACGAGGCAATCCTCAGGCTCCACGCGCAATTGAGTGGAGCGAAACAGGCCATGGCCTCTCGCAACGAAAAAGACAAAGCAGTACGTGGCCTGCAAGAAAGATTGGACGAATGCGGCAGATCCAGGAAAGGCGCTATCGCCACGATCGAAAGTCTGCAACGCGCAGCCGGCGTCGAGACGATCGACGCGTTGCGCACGGCAATCCGGCTGTCTGACCGCCAACGCGCTCTCACGGACGAACAGGAACTGCTGCGCACCACGCTTGAGGCTGACGGTGACGGCCTCGGCCTTGAGGCGCTGATAGAAGAATGTCGCAACAACGATCTGGATCAAGCCGCCGCGCGGGAGCAGACGCTGACGCAATCTTTAAAGGAGACAAGAGAACGCCAGTTGACCGCAGCTCAGCGCCGCAATGATGCGCAACGCACGTTCGTCGCCGTCGGCGGTGATGCGGCCGCGGCAAGAGCGGCGTCCGACAGACAGGTAGCCTTGACGGAAATGAAGGACGCCGCATCACAGTATGCGCGGGTGAGGTCTGCGTCGCTGATCCTCAGGTGGGCGATTGAGYGGTTTCGGCGCGAGAAGCAGGCGCCGCTGCTAAAGCGGGCCGGTGAGCTGTTCTCAACTTTGACAAGCGGCTCTTTCGGGGGGCTTACGCTGCAATATGACGAAAAGGATATCCCTCACCTGGCCGGTGTGCGGGGAGACGGAAAGGTCGTCCTCGTGTCGGGGCTAAGCGAAGGCGCGGCCGACCAACTATTCATGGCGCTGCGAATCGCTGCGGTGGAGGAATTCCTCGTGCATGAGGTAGCAGTACCTTTTATCGCCGATGACTTGTTCATCAATTACGACGATGCGCGGGCGGCCGCTGGGTTCAGAGTATTACAAAAGCTCGCGGAGCGCACCCAGGTAATCTTCTTCACACATCACCAGCATCTCGTTAGCCTCGCGAAGGGAGCATTGGGCGGCCATGTCTCGACGGCGGTATTGGAAGCCCCGGCACCGCCGATGAAGAATGTTGCATAGCGGGCACGGTACGGGCAGGCGATGTCATAGCGGCACCCGCGTTGGCGCCAGTGCACACTGGCCTGATGCGAGCCAGGGCGACCTATCGGAGGATCGCCGGCAAGCGGCGCTTCCACTTCTCGGCGCGCGACAACGCAGCAGCAATCCTGCGGGTGCGACACATTCGAGGAATTGGATATGGCGCCACCGCAGGCTCCGCACAGCCTGATTCTCCTCTGGCTTTGTCGACAGGACTATCGATTGGGCGCGCCGTAACGTCCTCATCGATCGCCGGAGACGCATGGATCAGTAGAGATGCCAAAACCGATTTCTCTTCTTGCGGCAGGGCGGGTCGGCTTGCCGCCAGAGTGGTTTCGTGAACGGCGTCGTCTTTCGCCAGCGTCGGCAGAATCCGGCGTGGCGTCGGCTCATCCGATGGAATTCCGTCTTTGGCAGGGCCCATTCTCACCGCAGGCAACGCAGGCGGATGCTCAGCGGCTGCGAACGCCGATTTCCAGTCGAAGGCTTCGGATTTGCGGCGACCTTTGATCTCGACGGTAAACGAGCGGTTCTGACGAAACATGCGATTTCCTTGCTGGTCCAACCGTGGCCATCGAGGCCGGTTGCAGCCAATTTCTTCGGAGCGGCGTGGCGCCGGGGAAAGGTTCGCCACGCGAGATGTTCCCCGATGCCAGGGATCTCGAACCTGAAGAAAAAACCAGGCCCAAGAGCCCGGCAGGTTTGAGGGTGTGTGCTTGATACGATGGAGCGGGGAGGTGACGCACGTCTCAGCGACTCAAGCTTCACTTCAAATAAAGGATTGGACCGCCGTCGCAAGGGCCGCCGCCTTAAAGCCGGTGAAAATCGATGAACGCGCCCACCCGTCGCGCAGGCTGCAATTAGGTCTTTGCGGCCGATGCCGCCGGTCAGACCCAGAGGGTGAAAGCGTCCACCTAGGCAGAGCAGCTACACCGATCAAGGTCGGGAGGAACAAGTAAATCCCCAGGAACAAAACCTCGCCGCCGGCGCCGGCGATGTTGAGATGAAGGAGGAGGGCAGCGAGCGATGCGTCGCGCTGAAAGCCCCGCCTGTGCCCTGCATTGGCGGCTATCAGGTGACGCATCAGACCGGGCGAGATTTGCGGCGACCCTGATGTGGCATCACACTGGGCTCGACCAGACCAAACAAAGCTGCACGCTTCTCTACGACGCCAGGACCGGCGCACCGCAAGAGATGCGGATCGCGCAAAAGAAGACCCTGCGGCGGCTCTCTATCCAGCTGGCCTATGTCTCTTATGTTCCCTGGAAGACGCCGCTTTCCTCAATGAGACCGGGTGAATCGCGTTGCGTGTTGCGTGTTGCGCGGCTGCCTACCGCGCCCGCTCGCGGAGCAGCCTCGCGGCCGATAAAGGAGGAGCCGCGCGCTTGTGACTTCCCGTGATCACATCTTGAAACAGATCGACGGCGGCGATCGCCCGCCGGCGTGACAGGGCGATCAGCTCAAAATCGCGAACGACAAAGCGGCTCGTGACCTCGATCAGCCGCTGGCAGCGATCCGCGATCCTGCGCAGACCTTCCTCAAGGTCGGCATCTGGCGCGACCTCCGCGGCAGCGTCGGAACAGGCGGCGAGCACAGCGCCAATCAGATCGTCTCTCACGTCGAGGCCGGTGTAAGCCAAGATCCGATTGCCGGCGCGATCAAGTGCCAGCTTGATCTGACGGGCGCCGGCAAAGGAATCGTTCACGGGCAAATTCCGGTCGATGGACAGGTTTGTCGCTGATGTCGGAGCGCCGGTCGCGGCGCCGACAGCATGGGTTGCACCCGAATCGGACCATACCGGAATCGGTCGCGTCCGAAAACGCCCGAGGCCGCCACTTGTCCATTGCCAGGCCGTGCTAGAGCTGCCGCGAACCGTCGCTGATGCGGACGAGATTCGACGATGAGGCATCCCGCAGCAGATTGTCCGCACCCGCGATCAATAGCCCTGCCAGCTTTTGCGCTTGCCGATCATCGCGCAAGGCTCATAAAATCGACCATGCCCTATTCCCTGAGCCGGCTTGCGCCGGGAAGCTATGATCTTCATCGCGAGGGCTGCACCATCGGCAGCGTCGTTCGCACCTCGGGCGATCCCGCCCGCTGGTTTGTCGAGCTCCTACGCAACTTGCCCCCGGCCGAGAGCCCGGCGCCCTTCCACGAACTCGAACATGAATTTGTGACCCTCGAGGAAGTCCGCGCCTGGCTCGGAATCGTCAGCGAACTGTATCCCGGCAATCCGGCATCCGGCTGATTTTCCTAAACGAAAAACCCCCGGCCGCGGGCGGCAAGCGGTTGTCCAGACCTGACGGTGAGGGGGCCGATCACCGTCGAGACCCAACGTCGCGGTGGCGCCAAACGGTCCGGTCGATCAGGGCAAGCTGAGCGCGCCGATTTCGTCACCCTTGCGGCCCGCCACGACCGCGACCCGGACCGCTTGGCCGGGCGCGAGGGCGCTCACCTTGGCGCGCTGCAGGACCGAGGCATGCACGAACAGATTTGTTGGCTCGCCGTCGACGGTGACAAAGCTAAAGCCCCTGACGGAATCGAACCATTTGACCACCCCATCGCGATCAGGGCTCGGTGCCGGGTACGATCCCGTGCCGCCCGGCGGACACGGTGCCCGCCCCAGGAAGGTTGGGCGATCCGCGTGCGGCGCCGGCCGCGGTGCGGGTTCCGTCATGCCGGCATCGACGCTGACGATCGCGGTCACCTGCGGGCCTTTCGGACCGAGACCAAGGCGGGCAACAACGGTGACGCCGGGCTCGAGGCTGCGGTAACCAGCCGCCTCAACAGCCCGCGCAGGCAGGAAGGCCTCACCTGACCCATCGGCGAGGGCGACGAAGCCGAAGCCTTTGTCCGGATTGAACCACTTGACCCGAGCTGACACCCCGGGGCTGGCCTCGGGCCGGGGCGGCGAATACGGTCTCGGATGCACCGGTGTCGGAGATGGCGGTGGTGGCTCGCCCCACGCGTCCTCGGCATGGCGGGGGCTTTGGCGCTCGCGCTCCCGATGTGAATTTCCGCGTCCCATGATCGCTCCTGATCGACCTTTCTGAATTCCAAGCTAGAGAGCGGGTCTTAACGCCCGCGGCGGCTCATGCAAGATCTTTTGGCTAGAGACTGGGAGGCCGCAAGCAAGTCTATGAGCGGTCGGTCATCATCAGGCGCTGATTATCCGCGCCGCGGCCGCAGCGAGCGGGCGAGTTCGCGGATGACGTCGTCCTCGATTGCCATGACTGCGGGGTCGTCGGTCTCCTCGGGCTCGGGCGCCTGCTGCGGTTGTTCTACCGGCGCTGTCAGCGTCCGCGCGGCCTGCTGCGAGGCGCGGTCCTCGAGCGTATCCAGGAGGCTGTCGAGGCCCGAATTGGTGACCGGGATCTCGCGCGTCTCCGGCAGCCCTTGCAGCGCGACAACGCCATTGCGGTAACCAAGTACGTCGCTGACCTCGGGCCCGAACCAGTCCCGTGGCGTGAACGCGCGCGCCTCGGCGTCACTGGCGAAGTCGACGGTGAGAAGATCTAAGAGGCCCGGCGAGACGATGCGGGTCAACCGCACCTGCCGGTGGTCGAGCGTCAGGCTGGTCTGCAGAGCATCAACGCGCCCGGCGGTGACCGCCAGCAGAGCCTCGGCATGAACGCGGGGAATGTCGGTGCGATCGACGCTGCCATCGCCGGCGTTCGTCACCACGAGCGCTGCCGCCTCGCTGGCGATCTCAACCGAGATGCTGCGCTCCGGCGTGACCGGAAAATACCCCTCTATGATCCGCAGCGCCCCTTGGGCTCGCGCGACGAGGCGGGCAAACGGCGCCGAAACGAGAAAGATTCGATGGCTCATCCAGTTTTTGCTTTCCATCCTACAGGCCCGTCGCGCTGCGCCACTAACCCGTTTCGATAGAGCGTAGCGCAAGGGACGGCTGTGCGGAAAGCGGTTATTTGAGCGGAAGGGGTCGCGAAGGACCGTCTGACCGGACGGCGTCCTACTGGCGCCCATCGAGGGCTGTGGCGCGGCGCGTCCGGTTTTGCCGCAGCACTAGAGCGGAGGTTGGAAACCAATCTCGCAGCCTTGTACAATCCCGATATTCCGGCTGTTGGCGGCCCTCAAGCTTATCGCCGAGACGGTAGATTCCTCGGCTTCCATTTCCGATTAACCTGCCCGCCGATTTCGAATTACCTTACGCGGACTGAACATTCGTTGGCCCGACAGTTCGCAAGAACAGGAGCGGCGCCTCAATAACTGCAAGCTTCACGCTGGATCGCCTCTGCGCGCGCCAACCGGTCGCCCCTCAAGGTCGTAGGCCCACCGGCATCTTAAGACCTTATAGCCTGAGGCGCTCCGCACATCACCGAACCACTCGGCTCGGAGGATCCGGAAGGTCACACTCACTTAAACCGGCGCTGTTCAAGGCTTGAAGGTGCTCTCGCGCACCGGCAATGCGCTTCCGCATGGTGGCCGGCGTGCTGTGCTTGCCCGCTTCTCGAACAACCCATCGCAATCAGAAACTCCAACGCCAGGGGCTTCCCCAAGCCAAATCAATCTAGGAAACGAACTCGGACCCTAACTCCTGTCTTCAACAGACCTTCACATCCCTGTGATCGGAAGTTGGGTGTCTCATTCGGCCAAGGAAAATTCTCAACCCTCCCACTTGGAACCCCGTCCATCAACGTTCGGCTCGCACGGGGACTCGGGCGGGCGCTAGCCCTCGGCTCCTTGCCCTCGGCTCCTGGAACTGATACCCTAACGGTTGGGTTATTAGGGTGCGCTGAATGCCGACCGTCTTCCTGATCGGACGCCATCGCGTCGCGATCTATACGAATGACCATCGGCCTTCGCATGTCCACGTGGCCATGAAGGGAGCCGACAAGTGGGCGATCTTCTTCCTCAACTGCCCGGACGGACCCGTCGAACTGCGCGAGCAGAGCGGTTACCGCAAGGCGCAGATCGATGATTTCGCCGCCGAGATTGAAGCCGCCCTATTCGAATGTTGCCAGAAATGGAGGTCGATCCATGGCGATTTCTGACGCCGATTTTGAAGCCGCCACCCGGCGCGGCCAAGCGGTCCGGGCGAGCAACCCGGCAGCGAAGCGCGTGACCTACGACCGCCGCAAGCGCCTTATCGTGATCTCGTTTTCGAATGGAATGTCGCTGACGATTCCCCCGACGAGCGTCGAGGAACTCGCAGACGCGCCCGCAAGCGCGCTCGCGGCGGTCGAGATCGAAGCCGGGGGGCTTTCCCTACACTGGCCCGAGATCGACGTCGATCTCTTCCTTCCGGCGCTGTTGCAGGGCATCACCGGCTCGCGCGCGTGGATGGCGGCGCAACTCGGCAAGAAAGGCGGCGCGGCGAAGAGTGAGGCGAAAATCGCCGCCGCCCGCCGCAACGGCCAGCGCGGCGGTCGACCGCGCAAGGACGTCAAGGTCGCGCAGGCTTCCGTTCGTCCCGTCGTCCAGCCTCCGAAGCTTCGCATCATTGATCGCGCCGGCCGCGCTGCTTCCGCCATCGGGCCGCGGGTCAAGAGCGCGTCGGCGGAGGCGAAGATCTCGCGGCCGATGGCAACCAAGCAGGCCGCCGCGAAGAAGACGCGACCGGCGACCGGCCAAATCGCGAAGAAGTCTTCGACTCGTTCGTCGAGGAAAACGACGCCAAAGGGTTCGATGAAACGCTAGCGGCTCGAGAGCAGCTGCACTGCTATAAGCGATTACAAGTGCTGGATGGCGTTGAATGTGATGATGGGAGATGTCTGGCGCCAATCACCAAGATGATCACTCAGGTACTTCCTGATGATCGCGGCGAGCTGCAATTCGAGTCACGCTCCGATGATAATTTCCACGTCCCATGATCGCTCCCGCTCGACCTTTTTAGTTGTCAGCCAAGTAGCGGTTGTCCTTTACTATCGTCATGTCCCTAGCCAAAGCCGATTGCCTGCCACGTCTTGCGAACGGCCGCGAGCAGCGGGGTTATCGGTGCGAGCGAGCATCGATCACGCGGCTGAAGAGAGCGGGCGAGCCCGCGGGTGACATCGTCCTCGATCTTGGTGATCTCAGGATCCTCGACCTCTGTGGGAATGCGAGCCAGAACCGGGCTTAGCTTCTCGAGCGGTGTGGTCAAGGCCAGCGCAGACTTTCGCGCGGCGCGGTTTTCGAGCGCATCGAGCCTGGCATCTTTATCACCGTGATCTCGTGCGCCTAATCGATAACAGGGTCGGCATGGACCACGGCGCGAACCACGGCGGCAGCGCGAACGCGCGGGCCTCGTC
Organism: Microvirga sp. P4_A5; assembly: GCF_056402495.1. NCBI lineage: Bacteria > Pseudomonadati > Pseudomonadota > Alphaproteobacteria > Hyphomicrobiales > Methylobacteriaceae > Microvirga > Microvirga sp. P4_A5. The sequence goes on from NZ_JBFUHH010000053.1 coordinate 19,982, forward strand.
GTTACTGCTCGTACATACCAGGTTACGTTATAGAAAAAAAATTTAGAGCAAGAAATGTTACTTGGAATTTTCCTTGTCAAATACCTTGGTAATAAGGTCTGCATCCATGACTCGAAATAAGTAAACACGGAGACGTGCGACGATTAAACCAAAATAATGAACGAATTTTTCGTCGACCAAATCACATTTATTCGTAAGTTCGTGACCGAAGCAAACGGATTTATTCGCAAAACTCATCAATCAAGCAGACGGATGCCTGCAATTTCCGACTTGCAAAATCTATCTACAGGTTTTAGAGCGACTCCGGGGCGGCCCAGCGGTATCGTTGGAGGTGTTCCATCCGACAAACACATTGAGCAAAGCGACGTCCGAGGGGGGGGCAACCCCCAAGGACGTCTACGAGCTACCGACGGATCGGTACAAGGCCTCTTGCGGGGCATTAACCTTGTGCCATCTCCTGGACTCGCCAGTCAACAGATTGGCGATGCAGCTCTGCTTTGCCCTCAGACGGGGAGGGTACGGTGGTGCAACTGGCATCTGGAGGCCGGCGGCTGAGACATGCTGCTTTGGCCGGGCGGAAACTCGCGCTCGAAAATGGGCGTACGGTGACCCGTAAAGAACTATCGGCGGCGGGCCGGGAGGCGGAAAAGGCGCTCGAATTGCGTCCGACCCTGCGCCTGGTGCTGTCCGAGCTGGTCGCCTGCTGGGGCGAGCAGGCGTGGGATCGGCTGCTGGTCTGGCCGTCGAACGATTACCTTGAGAGCCGGACTGGCCTGACCGAACGGGCGATCCGCTTTGCCATCCGGGCCCTCACCGATCTCCAGCTGATCGTCCCGAAGGATTCCCCCAACGGCAAGCGCTATGCCATCAAGGACCTCTCCGGCGAGATCGTCGACGCCTTTGGTTTGGATCTGACGCCGCTCTATACCCGCCGTGGCGAATGGGCAGCGCTCGTTGTCGAGCAAAAGCAACTGCGCCTGATGCAGAAGCAGGCCTTCGACGAGGTCACGATCTGCCGCAGAGCCACAGAGGAGGCGCTGGGCGCCCTTGCGCAGCAGTTCCCGGCGGTTGACCGCGGCGAGCTCGAAGGGAGCCTCCAGGCCCTGCAGGTGCGGACACCGAAACGCTCAGCCGCGACATTGCCCTCCGGCCTACTGGAGGAGTGGCAGAGCCTGAGAAACCAAACCGAAGAAACCTTCTATGACGCGGGCAATGGCGGAATCCGATTCCGGCACTCTAAAGCAGACAATAAATCTCCTAGTGAGACTTGTAACAACGGCTTTCCGAAGAAAGCTGGAGCCGTTCTTCCTACCGAACAAACGATGGAGCACCTATCACCGACGGTGATCGTTGAGGCTTGTCCGACATTGGCCGATTTCGGCGAACCGATCCGAGACGTCCCGGATCTGGTGCGGGCAGGGCGGTTCCTGCGCGCGTCGCTTGGCGCCCATGAAAGCGCCTGGAACGAGGCGGTGGCTGAAATCGGCGCCGTCAGGGCTGCCATTGCGGTCATCTACGTGCTGCAGATCTACGACGACGATGTCTTCAGCGGAACCAATCGGATCAGAAACCCGGGCGGCTATTTCCGTGCTCTCATCCGGATGGTTAAATCCGGGAAAATCGACCTCGAAGCCGAAATGTTCGCATTGCGACGGCGGAGGATGAATTGAGGATCGTTCGGAAGACTGGCTTGCGTGACAACCCCGGTAGCGCCGAGCGCTATAGGTTCGGTGAGAGACATGACGGCACTATCATGCCAAGGCGTTTGAAGCACCAAAGTGAATCGCTTGAGGCAAACTGATTCGGGGCTTTCATTAGACGCTGGCGGGGAAGTGCGCGAAATTGGGTCGTTGTCAGAGTAAAATGATCCGGGACCTGCTTCTCGACCGCCGCGACCCGACTCCGATCTGCTCGCGGTCGAACCAAGCTTGTTCGAAGATACGATCTTCGGTCGTGAGTGGGGTCGCATCGGCAGCAGGGGTCGGTGATGGGGCGAGATCCATGGCAGCCAGACCAGGGCTGCGGGAGCACTCGCCGTGGGGCTTTCGTCGCAAAGAGCGAAGGGCTACGTGGTGCGAAATGAAAAAGCCGGTAGTCGTTGGCCCCACTCATTGCTGGACTCAAAGAAGCGGGCTTCGTGCCAGGCGAGAGCGTCAGGATTGAATATCGCGGCCGATGGTCGATGCGAAACGCTGAAGGTGGCGCAGTCGGTCAAGCGCGAACGTCATCGATTTCGCAATACAGGATATGATTTTTTCCAAGTTCCTCGCGAGCGCGATCCGCCCGGTCGGATCCCTGACCGTCCCACCGCGATCTGGCGACGGTGGCTGCTCGAGAAGGTCAAGTACCAAGTGGTCGACGCGGTATCGTCTGTGAGCTTTTCGAGCTCGGTGTGCGGGAACGCCAACGGGCAGCGAGGCGATCCGTGTGAAAGCGCATTTCACGTTCCTGCTGCCGGTCGAGTTCAATTGAAAACCGTCAGAACAAATGGCGCACAAGATGGAAAAATTGCGATCCGGTGAGAGGATCCGCAAACTGGACATTGAAAAAAGTGCTGATTTGCGAAGCCCGCCTTTTCGCAATGTTCGACACTGAGCGGCGGCGACGTTCGTGACCTGTCGGGGTCGCCGCTTTTACCTGGAACGTGTTTCATAAAGCCTCTCCTGCGGCGGGCACCGACAGATCACCCACACGGCCCCTCCACTGGCAGACGCCACATTGCGCGAGGTTCGTCTCACTCCACTCGTGCCCTCCGTAATCATCCCATTGGATATCCCAGGGATCAAACGGGTTGCTCGCGGTGAGCTTGGACCATGCCGGGTCACACTGGATCAGAAATATTTTATCCTGTCCGCAAGCCGGGCAAGCGAATTCTAAGCTTGATCGGAAACCCATCACGTTGTCTCCCGATTTGAGGAAAAAACGTCAGAGTTGCAGTATTGTGTCGCGCAGGAGGAAGTCGTGCTCGAGCCCTGACCCCATCTCATTCATCATCGGGCTACCCTCTTGATAGCTTCCGCAATTACGGGGTTGATATTGCCATCGCAGGTCAGGCTAAATGGGTTGGCAATGATGCCGGCGGCTACATTCTCAACCGCCTCCCAATCGTCGTCCCACTCGGCGTACATCGCTGCCAGAGAACGCCAGTCGAAAAATTCTGCCTGAATCTCCAGTCCATTGTACCAGGTGCGCAGGTGCGGAAAAGCATTGCGTTGCGCAAGAATCCAGTCGATTGCCACCGCCGCGTCGGCCACGGTATCGTAGAGGTGAGTTGGGACGCCATTTAATCCGACCTGCACCTGCACTTCGTCATAATCGAGCAACGAGGCGTCCATTGTCTGTTCGCCCACATGGACAACTGGACGAAGAGCCAGGTAAGAGTAATCGCTGAAATCGACGCTGGCACATTTGGAGGCATCAGCCGAGAAAAGAGAATTAATTTTCATTGTGTTCCAATAAACTTGTGATTGTTTTATAATAGCTGCATTTAGGGCCCCGGTTCCGCCCGGGGGAGGGCGACCAGGCTTCCAAATCAAGGTCTTGGACCGGCCGACGTCGCATGGCTTCAGGACCAGCGCAACTTTGCCATCAGAAAATCCCTTTCCGACGGTTGCTCATTGAAAATGAGCCATGGCACGCGTTGCGGCGTATCGACAAAGGTGTGGCGGGCCTTAAGGCTGCCGGCGAAGTCAAGGATGTCCTCTCGAGTAATTCCGGAACCTGAATAGCGAAATTGCCATCGCAATCTGTTGTCGGCAAACAGGACGGCGGGTCCATGGACTTCGGCGGCAGCAGCTTGGAACCAAGGAAGCATTTTCGTTCCGAGATCGGCTTGTAGTCACCGGCTCGCAGCAACGATGTGGCTCTGTCGTTCAAAGGCCAAGGCTGCGGGTCATTGACAGAAGAATAGAATGCCATGGTGTCGTTGCGGCCGCGATCAATCTCGCGCGCGAGCCCATGAAGCTCACCCATCCGGTGGTCAGACTGTAAATCGCGGGTATTCCCGAGACCTGGTGTGAGCCGCATCATAGGTCAGACAAAAGATTTCTTTTCGTACTGAGCTACCGTCGAAGGGGAACTTGTATCGCATGCCAATCAATTCGCGGCAAAAGGTTCTAGACATTCATTTACTCTGATGTTTACGGGAGATATTTCTTACGTATTGAACTAATAATGTAATAGTGAAGTGATCTCCTCAATATCTTTGTGTTATTTTGTTGCTCAAGAAAGCATCTATGAGGTGGCGTGGCCCGGAAACGGCAAACTCTGAGGCATCTCGCCATCTCGGATTTCGAGGCGCTGTTTACGCGAAAATTGATTTGTGCGGGCCTTATGGCGGAAAATTGCGTCGGCGCCAGATTTCGTCAAAAACAACTTCTGCCGCTTTGAAGCGGCCTTCTGCCTCGCTTCTATGGGCGGGCTGCAAATCAGGATGCAATTTTCGGCGATAGGCTGTGCGAACCGCGCGCGCCRCGAATGCGGGGCAGTCCGGGGCGAGGCCAACCTTGCGAAACAACAAATCCATTTTACCTGGATCCCGCATTCGCGATGTCTCCAGCTGGCGCTTTAGCGACGCAAGCTGCTGCTGCGTCTCGTTCAATTCAATCGCGAGAGCTGTGGCCGTGGTGATAGCCTCGTGCGCCTCGGACCGGCAGACCCGGGTCAGGTGTTGGTCGACAAAGAAACGCGGCACGATCCAGATGAGGAGCACCAGATGACCCAGGAGGGCTGGCAAAGGCCAAAGTCCGATCAAAAAGACGGAGGCAATGCCCATCGTCACGCGCACGATCGTCATCCGCATGATCGCTTCCTTTATTCAGAAATCTTTAGGGACAAGCCACTCATTTCAAAGGACGCCACGGCGATGCTGTTTGTTCGTGGACCAAATTACCTTTCGGCAAGCAGGACGACGGCTAGAATCGATAGACAAGGCTGAGAAGCACATTTCCATGCGCCAGGAAGCGCCCTGCAGTATCCCGCGTTTCGTTGAGCCGCTTGTCGTAAGTGCCGAGACGCCGGCCGGCGGCGTCCCGGATCTCGATCCGACGCGAGATCCCGTTATCCTCGAGTACTCCGACAATCTTTCCACCGCGATCACGGACATATTCACGCGGCATTGGCGATCTCCTGCTGAAATTGACTATCTGGCTCGACGTCGTCATCGAGGAGCGGGAGATTGTCGACGTTCCAATCGAATCCGCCCAGGTGCTCGAAGACCAAATTGTATTTCCGCGAATGGGAGTGACGTGCCGGAACCAGAATGCCCGCGCTTTCGAGATACGGATAGATCATCCGCAGGGCGGCGGGATCGGGTTGTGCGTTTGCTGGGCCATAGAGACCATCGAGGATCCAACCGCGGTTGAGGCTGGCAAGTTCGATCACAGTCGGAATCGGGCGGTACAGAATGTAGTAGGCGCGCCCGGCGACGCATTTCATGGCCTTGGTCGAAATGCAGTTCTGCATTTCACGCCCGATCCGATTGAGGGACTTCGCGTTGTCAACAGGGACAAAATTGGCGTCACCTACGATGGGGCTGCAGCCGAATCGCGTCGCTTTCGTCATCCACCGCTCGACGAAGTGRCCAAGCGACATCGCGGGGGTGAGGGTACGCAAGGAGGCGACCAGTTGCTCGTCGGTGACACCGGGCACCGCGCGGCGAATCAGATCGATGCTGCGCACAAAACGCAAAACACCTTTTGCTCCTTGCGTTCGGCAAAGCACCGGCCGAATAGCAAAGGGCAGGGGGAGGCCGCAGATCGTATGGATCATTCCAGAAGTGATTTTCGACATCTGCTGCAGTGTTAAAGCCCGCCGGCGATGGCAAGCATCCGAATAGAGGCCAATCAGTTTTTCATAATCGGCGGCTGGCAGCGGGTCTGGGCCGAGTCGACCGAGAGTCCCGATCAGTCCATCACGTCGGCCAACGAGGGCAGAAACGATCTCACGAACGCGTTTCTGAAACAGTAAATGGCAGACCTGCCCCAATAGACAGTTCGACAAAATGGCTTTCGCATCGTGGTCAGCCAATTTCGTGAGGATCGCCTCCGCGCCGTCGCGTTGAATGAGGGTGAGGGCGAGCGCAATGCCCTGGCGGCGGAGCGGGCTGGCGCGAAAGGTGCGGCCCATGAATCCTGGCGAGACCTGATCGCATTGGATCAGCATCTCCAGCATCCAGCCATGGACGGCTCGCGGCGCGCGCGGTGGTTTGTCAGTAGGCTTGTTCAATGGCAGCCTCCGCGGGAGATCTCGTCCGCGCAGGATGACACAGAACTTTGTAACGTCAAGTGAATAGAACTAAGTTTCGTCAATGCTGCCGAGGTGAATGTAATTGTATTTCGCAACTCGGCAGCTGCCGCCGGAAAATACATTCAAATCAGGCGGGCGGTTTGCTGACACGGAGGACGCCGGCAGGCGGGATCGCTGCTTCGAGGGCGGCGAAGTGTGCTTCGAGCTGCCCGTGCAAATCAACCGCGTAGCGGAGAAGGCTCTTTGACAAACGGGTAGTACTGGAAAGGTCCAAAGTTATACCAGGCCGAAAGAACGCGGACTGAGTCCACTCCCATAACGCATCCTCGTCCTGCCAATTCAGTAAGAGATCTAACTCAGACAGCAGCCTGCTCTCGATTTCTGCAGGTAGGCGCTCATCGGCTACGGCCAGACGAGCGACCAGATCCATGACGCCTCGATCGATCGCCGAAAAGCTCCGCCCATTGCCCTGGAGGAAGATTTCTGTCAGCGGGTTCGAAAACAATTTTGCCTTGATGACGTTCCCAATTGTTCGGCCCTCACAGCATTCGTGCCATTCGTTGAGACGCCTCACATCGCAGAGGACATTCAGGCGCCTCATGTAGTCTGGTATGAGGGTCGCCAATCGGCTCCAGACCTCCACGACGCGGTCGTCAAGCTCGCCTCCACGGCCTGCAGGGACGGGTAGAACCGGTATTTCCGACTCCTGAACGAGCTTGACCATGACATTGCTGATGCATTCATTGGTAAGGCATCGAAGTTCCCAGGAAATGGCGCCGGTCGAACACTCGTATACGCCATCGCGCAGGGTTCCGAGAATCCCCCACTCCGAGCCTTCTTCCACCGCAAAAACCATTCCCGTGACCTGCGGAAACTGGGCAGCAAGCATTGCAAAAGCTGCGCTTGGTGTCGTCCAGGCAGTTTCGAAGTAAATGTCTAAAACACCATGCTGTTTAGATAGGATTTCGCAGTTAACACTGTTCTTCGACACGCCCCAATTCGCCCGCCGCCACCGCCGCAGGTCGTCGCAGACACCCTGATCGCATTGCTTCAACAATTCGATGGGCTCCGCAACAAGGCCGGCAAAATCGAAATGGTTTTGGCCGGAGAGATTTTGCCGGCTTGGCCGCAGACATGTCTGCCAGACCCGTTCAAGTTCCGACTGAACCCCGGTCAGTAGCAGTCTATTGGAAACCCAATCTGTCATAATTGTAATTACCTGATGAAACTCTATTTTTTTGATTTGCTGATATCGATTCATTGATCATTAAGACCAGATCCAGCGCAGTGCCCGAGTTTCTCGCCGCCCGTCGCCATCTTTGACGTTAAAATAAAGTCGGGCGGTACCCAGAGCGGCGCAGTTAGACCGGGCAGTTTATCCGCTCGCAGAGACTGTCGATTTCATCGATCGTTAATGGCTTCCCGCGATTGCCTGCGATCGCCGCCACAAACGTGTCGAATTCCGGGTCGCACGATCCTTGTTCCAGTTAAACCTGATACACCCGGAGTGCTGCCAAGACGGTGGCGAGTTCGCGGTCGGACAAAATTTGGGTCGGGGTGTTCAAAACGAAGGTCCTCGAATGGAACGAGAAGAAAAAATCACTTGTTCGCAACAACGC
>NZ_JBFUHH010000054.1:0-27719 GCF_056402495.1 Microvirga sp. P4_A5
GCGCCTCCCGCCAATGCGCCCGCCGCGGGCGCGCCCCCGGCGAGAGCGCCGAGTCCGGGTGCGCCGGCCGGATCGACCGCGCCGCGCCCGGGCCAACCGGCCCAGCCGCGAGGATAGGACGTTGCGCTTTCCGCATGGGAGGCGTTACCGATGCACATGGCGGTTTGACGCGAGGCCGCCTACATAGGGTTTTGGCGAGCCTGACGGTTTCGCAAATCCGGGGAAATGAAAATGTCGGCATGGTCAGAGACGCGGCAGGTCGAGCCCAAGAATGTCGATCTTGACCTCGAAGGCGACACCCTGCGCGAGGAATGCGGCGTCTTCGGCATCTATGGCCACCCGGATGCGGCTGCCATCACGGCCCTCGGCCTTCACGCCCTCCAGCACCGTGGGCAGGAAGCAGCGGGCATCGTCTCCTTCGATGGCGGGGTGTTTCATCTGGAGCGTCGTCTCGGCCTCGTCGGCGACGGCTTTTCCGACCGCTCGGTCATCGAGCGGCTCGAGGGTCTCTCGGCCATCGGCCATGTGCGCTATTCCACCACCGGCGGCACCATCCTGCGCAACGTCCAGCCGCTTTTCGCCGAACTCGACGGCGGCGGTTTCGCGGTGGCCCATAACGGCAATCTCACCAATGGCCTGACGCTTCGCCGCAACCTCATCCGCGATGGCGCAATCTGCCAATCCACCACCGACACCGAGGTGATCGTCCACCTGGTCGCGCGCAGCCGCGAGAAGCGCGTCGTCGATCGGTTCCTGGAGGCCGTCAAGACCATCGAGGGCGCCTATTCGCTGGTGGCGCTTACCAACAAGAAGCTGATGGGCGCCCGCGACCCGCTCGGCATCCGCCCCCTCGTTCTCGGCGAACTCGACGGCCGCTATATCCTCACCTCGGAGACCTGCGCGCTCGACATCATCGGCGCGCGCTTCGTTCGCGACATCGAGAACGGCGAGGCCGTGGTGATCTCCGACGAGGGCATCGAATCCTACCGCTTCGCCCCGGAGCAACCGGCCCGTCCGTGCATCTTCGAATACATCTATTTCGCCCGTCCCGATTCCATCGTGAACGGCCGCAGCGTCTACGACGTGCGCAAGAATATGGGACAGCAACTCGCAGCCGAATCCCCCGCCAATGCGGACGTGGTCATCCCCGTGCCCGATTCCGGCGTCCCGGCCGCGCTGGGTTTCGCGCGCGCCTCCGGCCTGCCTTACGAACTCGGCATCATCCGCAACCATTATGTGGGCCGTACCTTCATCCAGCCGACGCAATCCGTGCGGGAGCTCGGCGTTCGCATGAAGCACTCGGCCAACCGCTCCGCCGTCGAGGGCAAGAGCATCGTTCTCGTAGACGACAGTCTCGTTCGCGGCACCACCTCGGTGAAGATCGTGCGCATGATGCGCGAAGCAGGCGCCCGGGAGGTGCATTTCCGCATCGCCAGCCCGCCCATCACCCACCCGGATTTCTACGGCATCGACACGCCCGAGAAGGACAAGCTGCTGGCAGCGACCCACGATCTCGAACAGATGCGCGCCTATATCGGGGCGGATTCGCTGGCCTTCCTGTCCATCGAGGGGCTTTACCGCTCCATGGGCGAAGGCGCGCGCAATGCGGCCCAGCCGCAATTCACCGACCATTGCTTCACGGGCGATTATCCGACTCCGCTGACCGATCTCGCCATCGCGACGCCGCGCCGGCTGTCGCTGCTCGCCGAAGCCGATTAGCCGCATTCCTTCGAGGTAACATGACCAAGCCCCTCTCGAACCGCGTCGCGGTCGTCACCGGAGCCTCGCGCGGAATCGGCCGCGCGGCGGCGCTCGCCTTCGCCGAGGCCGGCGCGCACGTCATCGCCGTCGCCCGGACGCAAGGCGCGCTCGAATCCCTCGACGATGAGATTCGCGCCAAGGGTTCGTCCGCCACGCTCGTGCCGATGAACATGAAGGATTTCCCCGCGATCGACAGGCTCGGCGCCGCCATCCACGAGCGCTGGGGCAAGCTCGATATCCTGCTCGGCAATGCCGGCATCCTCGGCGAACTCGCGCCCATCACCCATATTGACCAGGCAGTCTGGGACGAGGTGATGGCGATCAACGTAACGGCCAATTACCGGCTGATCCGCTCGCTCGATCCGCTCCTGCGCGCATCCGATGCGGGCCGGGCGATCTTCGTGTCGTCGGGCGCGGCCCACAAGGCCACGGCCTATTGGGGCCCCTACGGCATCTCCAAGGCGGCCCTCGAAGTCCTGGTGCGCACCTATGCGGCCGAAACCGTGACGACGCCGCTCAAGGTCATGCTCCTCAATCCCGGCCCGTTGCGCACCAATATGCGCCGCGCCGCCATGCCCGGCGAAGACCCGACGACCCTCAAGACCCCGGACGACCTCGCCCCCCACATCCTCGACCTCGCCCTGCCCTCATGGACCGAAACCGGCAAGATCTGGGATTTCCCGCAAGGCAAGGTGCTGACGCCGCAGATGCCGGAATAGGGTGAAAAAGTTGAAAAGGTGAAATAGTGAAAAGGTCAAAGGGTTAAGGGTGAAACCTGCGCACGTCTTCACACTACTTCACTACTCACCCCTTCACCCCTTCACTACTTCACCCCGTCACTTCTTGCCCTTGTCGTACGGGTTCTCGCCCATCCGCATCGAGAGCCTGATCGGCACGCCCGGCAGGTCGAAGGATTCGCGGAGTTTGTTCACGAGGTAGCGCGAGTAGGATTTCGGCAGGGCGTCGAGCTGGTTGCCGAAGATCGCGAAATGCGGCGGGCGGGCCTTGATCTGCGTCATGTAGCGGATCTTGATGCGGCGGCCCGACACCGCCGGCGGAGGGTTCGCCTCCAGCGCGCCTTCGAGCCACTGGTTCAGCTTCGCGGTCGAGATGCGGCGGTTCCAGGTCTCATAGACTTCGACGATCGCCTTCATGAGGGGATCGATGCCGGTTCCGGCAAGGCCGGAGAGCGGCACGACGGGCGCACCGCGAACCTGCGGCAGCAGGCGGGTCGCCTTCTCCTTCAGGTCCTTGAGAAGGCCCTGCTGGTCGGCCACCAGATCCCATTTGTTGACGCCGATCACGAGGGCGCGGCCTTCGGTCTCGACGAGGTCGACGATCGACAGGTCCTGCTTCTCGAACGGGATCGTGGCGTCGAGCAGGATGACGACGACTTCGGCGAACCGCACGGCGCGCAGCGCATCCGCGACGGAGAGCTTTTCGAGCTTGTCCTCCACCCGCGCGCGCTTGCGCAGGCCCGCGGTGTCGAACAGCTTGATCTCGCGACCGCGCCAGTTCCAGTCGAGCGAGATGGAATCCCGCGTGATGCCGGCCTCGGGCCCGACGAGCAGGCGATCTTCGCCGATCATGCGGTTGATGAGGGTCGACTTGCCGGCATTCGGCCGCCCGACGATCGCCACCTGAAGCGGCTTGTTGGATTCCGCCTCGTCCTCCTCGGGCTCCGCATTGGGGTCCGGAAAGAACGGCATCAACGCCTCGAACAGATTGGACAATCCCTCGCCGTGCTCGGCCGAGAACGGCACCGGGTCGCCGAGGCCGAGCGAGAAGGCGTCGTAGGCGCCCGCCATCCCGGCATTTCCCTCGGCTTTGTTGGCGATGAGGATGACGGGCTTGCCGGAACGGCGCACCATTTCGGCGAAGGGACGGTCGGCGGGGAGGATACCGACGCGGGCGTCGATGACGAAGAGGATGACGTCGGCATCGCCGATGGCGGCCTCGGTCTGGGCGCGCATGCGGCCGAGCAGCGATTCCTCGGTGGCTTCTTCCAGCCCGGCGGTGTCGATGATGCGGAATTCCAGATCGCCGAGACGCGCCTCGCCTTCGCGGCGATCGCGCGTGACGCCGGGCTTGTCGTCGACGAGCGCGAGCTTCTTGCCGACGAGACGGTTGAACAGGGTCGATTTGCCGACATTCGGCCGCCCGACGATGGCGACGAGAGGCGTCATGTCATGTCCTCACTGGGTGACTTGCACCGGGCCGCCGGCAACCAGCGCGGTATAGACGGCAAGGCGCTGTTTCAGGGACTGGGGCGTTTCGCGGTCGGCTGCGATCTGGTCGAACCATTTGCCGGCAAAATCCATCTCGCCGGTCTTCAGGCCCGACAGGCCGAGAAGCTCGCGGGCGGAATGGCGCCACGGATTGGTGGGAACCGCCAGCCGTTCCAGCGGCGGCCGCACATTCGACGCCTCGGCGGTGTCGAGGCGAAGCCACGCGGCGCGCAGGCGCGCGAGATCCTGCCAGAGCGGCGCGAGCTTGGAATCGCCCGCCAGAGCGTCGTAGGCGGTGGCGCCATCCTCGGCGCTGTTCTGTCCGAGCTCGGCGGCGAGGCGGAAGCGCGCGAGAAGGCCGTAGCCCCCATCCGCTTCCTTCGCGAGCGCTTCGAACGCGGCCTTGGATTCGTCGCTCTTCTCGTCGCGGGACAGGCGAAGCGCTTCCTCGAAGCGAGCCCCGGCCTCCTGAGCGCGGGTTTCCTGCGCGTGCTCCCAGTAGCGCCAGCCGCCCACCAGGGCCAGCATGACCAGAAGGCCGCCGATGATCAGGCCGTTATAGCGCTTCCAGATCTGCGCCACGCGGTCGCGACGGTATTCGTCGTCGACCTCGCGGATGAACTCGTCGTTGGGAGCCATGCTTCTCCTGCGGCGGCGCCGCCTCCTTCATCAAAGAGGTTCGCCTATCACACCCCCCCTATGAAGGCGAGAGGGTGATCGCTCTCATTAACGCAGGGAAGGACGCGTTCCCACGTCGCAAGTCATACATTCTCATGGTGGTAGGGTGACAGCCTCGTGTCATCGCCGGCTCGCTCACCGACTCCATGGCGGAAGCTCGCGCATCCGGAGCCAGGAAGGCGTCGGCACCATCATGCCGGTTCATCCCCCGCTCACCGGGGCAAGCAGTGCGGACATCGCGCTGGCGAATATGGTGGCGTAGCGAATTTTTAGACGACGTGGCAGCCGCACGAAAACGCCGGCGAGCGTATCGGCGCCGTCACCACCTTCGAGCACGTTGTTGCCAAGGCCGCCGACCAGATGATCCGCTCCCGAACCGCCGACGAGCTGGTCGTCGCCCCGAGGACAATCAGGCCGCCATTGGATATTTCCGGACCCCAAATTGGAAACGATAACGGGAACATCATCAATCTGGACGGCGGAGCAGGGCCCGGCGGCAAACGCTCACCAGTTTTCATCCGCGATGGTCGTGGCGTCTTGAGAGCAGCGCATCAACGCATCGCAACATTCCGGTGGCGCGTGACCTCCGTCATTTCGAGCCCGATGGCGCCGCCCCGGAACGGCTGTGATCAAACTTGAGCCACTCCTCAGAAATGGCTGGATGACGCAGCGAAATGTCGACGGAGTTGCGCGATGTCACGGCGCCTGCTTTTTCTCCGCGTAAGTATGCTCGGGCCCCGGAAACGCGCGCGAGCGGACCTCCTTCGCGTAGGTCTCCACGGCCTTGGCGATGTTGGGCCCGAGTTCGCCATAGCGCTTGACGAATTTCGGCGACCAGGGCGTGAGGCCGAGCATGTCCTCGAGCACCAGGACCTGCCCGTCGCAGGCAACCGAGGCGCCGATGCCGATGGTGGGGATGGCGACCGCCTGGGTGATCTCGCGGCCCAGCGGCTCGGCCACGGCCTCAACCACGACTGAGAACGCACCCGCATCCGCCACCGCCCTGGCATCGGCGAGGAAAACCGGCCAATCGGCACGGTCACGACCTTGCGCCTTGAAYGAGCCCAGCGCGTTGATGGATTGGGGGGTCAGGCCCACATGGGCCATCACCGGAACGCCGCGCTCGGTGAGAAAGCGGATGGTCTCGGCCATGCGCGCGCCGCCTTCGAGCTTGATGGCGCCGCAGCCGGTTTCCTTCAGGATGCGGGCGGCCGAGCGGAAGGCCTGCTCGCGGCTCTCCTCATAGGCGCCGAACGGCAGGTCGACCACCACCAGCGCCCGCTTCGAGCCGCGCATCACCGCTAATCCCTGCAGGATCATCATGTCGAGGGTGACCGGCACCGTCGATTCCATGCCGTGCATCACCATGCCGAGGGAATCGCCGACAAGGATCACGTCCGCATGCTGGTCGACCAGACGGGCCGTGTGGGCATGGTAGGAGGTCAGCATGACGATCGGTTCGCCACCCTTGCGCGCGCGGATGTCGGGAGCGGTGAGGCGACGGATATCGGATTGGACGGACATGGGACGAACTCTAGCCTTGCGAAGGAAGAACGGCGACGCCGATCAGCAGCGGGTGAAGCCACACGAGAAACACCCCATAAGCCACCGTCCCGATGACGACCGCAAGGGTGTCGTTTCGAAGTCCTGACGATAGGCCGAGCGGCGCGCCGTGAGCCTTGGCCTCATCCCGCCGTTTCAAACTGATGCGGGCGAGGACGGCCCAAACCAGAATCGAGCCGAACAGCAGGATCGAGCCGAGGTCGCCATTGGCGAGAAGATGGGCCAGCGCCCAGAGTTTCACGCCGGCGAGCATCGGGTGCTTGAGCCGAGCCTTGATCCGTCCCGGCAGATAGGCGGCGGCGAAGCAGATGAAGGGCGGCCACATCAGGAGGAGCGCGAGATGGCGCGTCCAGACGGGAGGATTCCAGACCGGAATATAGCCGGCCCCGCGATATTGCCCGAAGCCGATGGCGATGAGCACGATCCCGGCGAGCGACAGGAGCGAGTACAGACCCTTGTAGGGGCCCTCTCCGATGCGGGCGATCAGCCCCGCCCGCTGCCCCCGCGCCATGGTGAAGGCGTGGATTCCAACGAACAGGAGCAAGCCCAGAATCAAAAGGGTCACGGTGGCGTCTCGCGGCTTGAGGGATCGAAGCAGCCGACAAGATGCCGAAATATTGGGCGCTTTCCAGTGTTGATTGTCCCAGGGCTAGGATTTACGGGCTTTTTCTCCGATCCTGGTTTGGGCCGCGACACGAAAGAACCGTGGCCACACGCCTTAAGTCGGATAAGTTGGAGAGGGCTGAGGGCTAGCGCTACGGCGCGGAGTTCGATAGCAAAAACCTCAACCACAACTGATACAATGTCAGGGGGAAACACCGATGGAAGCGCTCCTTCGCATCAGCCGCGCCATTGACACCTTCAACGAACGCATCGGCAAGACCGTTGCCTGGGCCATCGTCGTGGCGATCCTCGTCTCGGCCATCAACGCCATTATCCGGCGCATCTTCGGCGTGTCGTCCAACGCCTGGCTCGAGCTGCAATGGTATCTGTTCGGCGGGGTGTTCATGCTGTGCGCGCCCTGGACCCTGAAAGCCAACGAGCACATCCGCATCGACATCATCTCCAACATGCTGACCAAGCGGAAGCGCGATTGGATCGACCTGTTCGGGCACCTGTTCTTCCTGCTGCCGTTCGTGGCGCTGATGATCTACCTGTCGGTGCCCTATTTCTGGCGCTCCTATCTCTCGGGCGAGGTGTCGTCCAATGCGGGCGGCCTTCTGATCTGGCCCGCCAAGGGGCTCATCCTTCTGGGCTTCTGCCTGCTGGGCCTGCAATGGTTCAGCGAGGTCGTGAAACGCATCGCGATCATGCGCGGCGACCTCGTGGACGAAGCTCCGACGGTGCATTCGGCGGAAGCCGAGGCCGAGCGTCTTCTGGCCGAACTGGCCGATCCCGTCGCGCCGCTGGGCGGCGAACCTCCGGGCGACGGCATCCGGTAATCCGGTGCGCGCCCCGCTTTCCTGATTTCGGAGATTTCGCCCATGGCCGTCCTCATCGCCCAGAACCTCGCGCCGATCATGTTCGCGGCGCTCGTGATCTTTCTGCTCCTCGGTTATCCGGTCGCCTTCTCGCTCGCCGCGAACGGCCTCTTGTTCTTCTTCCTCGCGGTGGAGTTGGCGCCCTACGCGCCCGAGACCATCAACCTGTCCTGGCCGCTCCTCGGAGCCCTGCCCGACCGCGTCTTCGGCACCATGTCGAACGAGGTGCTGCTGGCGATTCCGTTCTTCACCTTCATGGGCCTGATCCTCGAACGCTCGGGCATGGCCGAGGACCTGCTGGACACCATCGGCCAGCTCTTCGGGCCGGTGCGCGGCGGGCTTGCCTTCGCGGTCATCTTCGTGGGCGCGCTGCTCGCCGCCACCACCGGCGTGGTCGCCGCTTCGGTGATCTCCATGGGCCTGATCTCGCTCCCCATCATGCTGCGCTACGGCTACGACCGGCGCCTCGCATCGGGTGTCATCGCAGCCTCGGGAACGCTGGCGCAGATCATCCCGCCGTCGCTGGTTCTCATCGTCATGGCCGACCAGCTCGGGCGCTCCGTCGGCGACATGTATGAGGGCGCGTTCCTTCCCGGCATCATCCTCGCGGGTCTCTATGCCGTTTACGTGGCGCTGATGGCGCTCATCTTCCCGAAATCCGCACCGGGCCTGCCCAGGGAGGCGATCGGGTTTCGCGAACCGAACGGGTCGCGCGGCGTCTGGCAGTTGGGCATCCTAGTAGTCTTTTCGGGCCTCGTCGGCTATTACGTGCTGTCGCAGACCGCCACGAAGTCCGGCGCCGACTTCGTCATTCTGACGATCTGTGTCGCCACCGTGGTGGCCCTCATCTGCGCCCTGATGGACCTGATGCTCGGCGCCCGCCGGGTCGTCCTCTCGGCCATTCTGGTAGCGGCTTTGGTCGCGCTCTACGTCTATCTCCACAACATCGGCTACGAATCGCTCGCCCTTCTCATGGAGATGATCCTCGCCGGCGCGATTTATGCGCTCATCGTCGGCGTGCTGGAGCGGATGACCGGCTTCCGGCTGATGTCGCGGATGGCGACGCAGACCACCTTCGTGATGGTGCCACCGCTCCTGCTGATCTTCCTGGTCCTCGGCACGATCTTCATCGGCCTTGCCACGCCGACGGAAGGCGGCGCGATGGGCGCGCTCGGCTCCCTCATCCTCGCGGCGGTCAAGCGGCGTCTCGACAACAATCCCAACCGGTTCAACTGGAACYTCGTCCGCCAGGCCACGGAGGCGACCGCGAAGCTCTCGGCTTTCGTGCTGTTCATCCTGATCGGCGCGCGCGTGTTCTCGCTGACGTTCTACGGCGTCAACGGCCACGTCTGGGTCGAGCACCTGTTGACGTCGCTTCCCGGGGGCCAGACGGGCTTTCTCATCTTTACCAACGTCCTGGTGTTCTTCCTTGCGTTCTTCCTCGATTTCTTCGAGCTCGCCTTCATCATCGTGCCGCTCCTCGGCCCCCCGGCCGAAAAGCTCGGCATCGACCTGATCTGGTTCGGCGTGATCCTTGGCGTGAACATGCAGACGAGCTTCATGCACCCGCCCTTCGGTTTCGCGCTGTTTTTCCTGCGCTCGGTCGCGCCAAAGGTGCCCTATATCGACCGTCTCACCGGCAAGCGCATGGAACCGGTCACGACGGGTCAGATCTATTGGGGCGCCGTGCCGTTCGTGGTCATCCAGGTCATCATGGTGGCGATCGTCGTCATGTTCCCCAACATCGTCATGCACTACAAAGGCAGCGGCGTGAAAGTCGACCCCGCGGCCGTGCAGAAGAGCCTCGACGATATCCTCATGCCCGGATTGCCCGGGGATGGCGGCCTGCCCGGCTTGAACTTCGACACGCCGCCCAAAATTCCATAAGCGACACGGGCGTTATCGGGACAACGATCGGGGGACCATCGTGAGCCGCCTCCACACCGAGCGTCATCTCGTCTCGCGCATCGGCTGGCTGCGGGCCGCCGTGCTCGGCGCCAATGACGGGATCGTCTCCACCGCGAGCCTGATCGTCGGCGTCGCCGCCGCCTCCGCTGCGAGTTCCGAGGTGCTGGTCGCCGGGATCGCGGGACTGGTGGCGGGCGCCATGTCGATGGCTGCCGGCGAATACGTCTCCGTCAGCTCGCAAGCCGACACCGAACAGGCCGACCTCGCGCGGGAGCGCGCCGAACTGTCCAGTCAGCCCGCCTTCGAGCGCGAGGAGTTGGCGCAGGTCTATATCGAGCGCGGCGTCGAGCGGGAACTCGCCCTTAAAGTCGCCGACCAATTGATGGCGAAGGATGCGCTCGGCGCCCACGCGCGGGACGAGCTTGGGATCTCGGACGTCACAGCCGCGCGGCCGATCCAGGCTGCCCTCACCTCGGCCGCCACGTTCGCGATCGGCGCCGCGATGCCCCTCCTGATGGTCGTGCTGTCACCCACATCCCTGCTGGTGCCGGTCGTCTCCGTGGCGTCCCTGCTTTTCCTCGCGTTGCTCGGTGCCGTCGGCGCGCGTGCGGGCGGCGCGAACGTCATCCGCGCGACCTTGCGCGTGACGTTCTGGGGCGCGCTCGCGATGGCGTTGACGGCAGGCATCGGGGCGTTGGTCGGGACGGCGGTGTAGCTCCGTCGAACGGCTTGTCCGCTGTTTCAGCGATGCGCGCGGGACCCGTTCAGCGTCGCCGCCGCTCGGATGAGTGCTTTCAAGGCCGTCTCATTGATCGCGTCGCCCTCGTGGAAGTCGATGGCGCGCCGGGTATTTCCCTCGAGGCTTGCATTGAAGAGGGCTGCCGGGTCGTCAAGCGAGGCTCCCTTGGCAAAGGTCATCTTCACGGCGTTCTTGTAGGTCTCTCCGGTGCAGATCATCCCGTCGCGATACCACACCGGAACGCCGCGCCACTTCCATTCCTCGATCACGTCCGGAACGGCTTGCTTGATCAACCCCCGCAGCCGGGAGAGCGTCTCGCCGCGCCAGTCTCCCAGCGCCTCGATCCGCTCGTCGATCAGCTGGGATGGAGATTTCTCTTTCTCAGGGTCGCTCATGATGTTCGATCCAAGCCTGGGTACCGGTCCCGGTCACTCCCACTCGATCGTGCCGGGGGGCTTCGATGTGATGTCGTAGGTGACCCGGTTGATGCCCTTGACCTCGTTGATGATGCGGGTGGCGACCCGGCCGAGGAAGGACATTTCGAAGGGGTAGAAATCCGCCGTCATGCCGTCGACGGAGGTGACGGCGCGCAGGGCACAGACGTAATCGTAGGTGCGCCCGTCGCCCATGACGCCGACGGTCTTGACCGGCAGCAGCACCGCGAAAGCCTGCCAGATGTCGTCATAGAGGCCGGCTTTGCGGATCTCGTCGAGATAGACCGTGTCGGCGCGGCGCAGGATGTCGAGCTTCTCGCGGGTGATCTCGCCGGGGACGCGGATGGCAAGACCGGGACCCGGGAACGGGTGCCGGCCCACGAACGCCTCGGGCAATCCAAGCTCGCGTCCGAGCACCCGGACCTCGTCCTTGAAGAGTTCGCGCAGGGGCTCCACGAGCTTCATGTTCATGCGCTCGGGCAGGCCGCCCACGTTGTGATGGCTCTTGATCGTGACCGAGGGCCCGCCGGTGAACGACACGCTCTCGATGACGTCCGGATACAGCGTGCCCTGCGCCAGGAAATCCGCGCCGCCGATCTTCTTGGCCTCCTCGTCGAACACGTCGATGAAGAGCCGGCCGATGGTCTTGCGCTTGACCTCCGGGTCCGACACGCCCTCGAGCGCGCCGATGAAGAGATCCTGCGCCTGCACATGGACGAGCGGGATGTTGTACGAGTCGCGGAAGAGCGTCACGACCTGCTCTGCCTCGGCTTCCCGCATGAGGCCGTGATCGACGAAGACGCAGGTCAGCTGGTCGCCGATGGCCTCGTGGATGAGCACCGCCGCGACCGCCGAATCCACGCCGCCGGACAAGCCGCAGATCACCCGGCCGGTGCCGACCTGCGCGCGGATGCGCTCGATGGCCTCGTCGCGAAACGCCTTCATGGTCCAGTCGCCGCGGCAGCCGGCGATGTCGCGGACGAAGTTGCGGATGAGCTGCGCGCCCTGCGGCGTGTGGACCACCTCGGGGTGGAACTGCACCGCGTAGAACTTGCGCTTTTCGTCCGCCACGACGGCGAACGGCGCGTTGGGAGAGATCGCCAGCGTCTCGAAGCCCGGCGGCAGGCGGGTGACCCGGTCGCCGTGGCTCATCCAGACGGGATATTTGTGGCCGACCTGCCAGACGCCCTGGAAGATCGGGCTCTCGGTCAGCACTTCCACCTCGGCGCGGCCGAATTCGGAATGGTGGCCGCCTTCGACCTCGCCGCCGAGCTGCGAGGCCATCGTCTGCTGGCCGTAGCAGATGCCGAAGACCGGCACGCCGGAATCGAAGAGGCTTTGCGGTGCGCGGGGCGATGTCTCCAGCGTCACCGATTCCGGCCCGCCCGACAGGATCACGCCCTTCGGTTTCATCTCGCGGAAAGCCTCTTCGGCCTTCTGGAACGGCACCACTTCCGAATAAACCCCGTCCTCCCGAACGCGCCGGGCGATGAGCTGGGTCACCTGGGAGCCGAAATCGACGATGAGGATCTTGTCGTGGGATTGGGTCATGGGTTGCGTTCTATGGCGTTGAGGTTTTGGGAGCAACGGTGGAAAAGGACAGTCAATCCTTGCGAAGCACCGCCACGTAAAATCCGTCGGTGCCGGTCTTTAGCGGCGTCATCTGGAGCCCGTGCGTCGTGTTGCGGACAAGCGGCGCGAGCTTCTCCATCTCGGCCCGGGCCAGCACCTCCGCGACCGGAACCGGCTTGAAGCCGGGATGGCGGGTGATGAAGGCCGAGACGGCCTCGTCGTTCTCCTCGGGCAGGATCGAGCAGGTGATGTAGACGACGCGGCCTCCGGATTTGACGAGCGAAGCGGCGCGGTCGAGCACGACAGCCTGCTCGTTGCGGCGCACGTCGAGACTGCCGGGGCGCAGGCGCCATTTGGCGTCCGGGTTGCGCCGCCATGTGCCGATGCCCGTGCAGGGCGCATCCACCACCACGCAGTCGATCTTGCCGTCGAGATCGGCCACCGCGTCGGCGCGGGCGCGCGGGGTGCGGATCTGGACGTTGCGGATGCCGGCGCGGGTGACGCGCTCATGGATCGGTGCCAGGCGGCGGGCGTCCGAGTCGGTGGCGTAGAGCTGGCCGTGATTGTTCATCATCGCGGCGAGCGCGAGCGTCTTGCCCCCGCCCCCGGCGCAGAGATCGACGACCTGCTCCTCCGGCTGCACGCCGGATAAAATCGCAGCGATCTGAGAGCCTTCGTCCTGGATCTCGATCCAACCCTTGATGAATTCCGGCTCCGATTGCACGGCCGGTCCGCGACCGTCCTCTCCCGGTTGAATGCGCAGGCCGTAAGGCGAGAGCGGCGTTTCCACAGCGGCGAGATGCGGCAGAGCGTCGTGAGCCTCGGAGCGGGTTTCAACCTTGAGCGCGTTCACCCGAAGGTCGAGGGGCGCACGGCCCGTGAGGGCCTGCATCTCGGGCACGAGATCGTCGCCGAAGACCGCTCTCAGCGAGGGCTCGATCCATTCGGGAAAATCGCCCGCGACGTGCGCCGGGGCCTGTTTCAGATCGGCGCCCTCGATCCTGGCCCGCTCCTCGCCGGTCGGCGGCTCTGGCGCGAAGCGCTCGCCGGTGAACAGCCGCGCGATCTCGGCAAAGGACATGCCGCGCTGGAGCACCAGCATGCCGAGCAGCACGGCGCGCGGCGTGTTCTCGCCCATCACCCATGCGGCGGAGGCTTTGCGCCGCAGCGAATCGTACACGAGGCTCGCAATCGCCGCGCGGTCCTTCGAACCCGCGAAACGGTGAGCGAGGCCCCAATCCTTGAGGGCATCGGTCGCGGGGCGACGACGGGTTTCGATATCACCGAGAACTTCAATGCAGGCTGAAAGGCGCGCGGCTGGAATCATGGAACTTCACAATCGATTTTGGGCGCCACGAGCGCCTTGGCGCGCGTGGTCGCCGATGCACGGGGATCGTCAGATGCCGGCCTCGGCAGCGAAGATCCGCAGGGCGTAGATGATCCACATCAGGATGAGGATGATCGCGCCGATGAGAAAAACAGTGAACCGATGCTGGATGCGGTTCGACGTGACATGGATCCCGGCATGAAAGAGCCGCGTGACGACGAACATCCATGACATCACCACGAACAGAAGATCGGCCTTGCGCGTGATGATGGCGAACGCCACCAGCACGAAAAACAGCACCGGCAGCTCGAACTGGTTGCCATAGGCGTTCGAAACCTGCTGCGTCTTCGTCGGCCAGCTGTTTTGACCGAGCGCCACGTCGGCGACCTTGACCTGACCTTCCCGGATCGTCCCGACGCGGGACCGCCCCGTCCACACAAGCAGCAGGAATGTCAGGGCGACCTGCACGAAGACCGGCAGGAGGATGGCGGTGATGGTCATGATCTGCTTTCACACGAGGTCGGGACGCCGCCGCTCAGGAACGGCCGGGATAATTGGGGCTTTCGCGGGTGATGGTCACGTCGTGGACGTGGCTTTCGCGCAGGCCCRCATTGGTGATGCGGATGAACTGCGCCTTGTCGTGGAATTCCTGCAGGTTCGCCGCGCCCACATAACCCATGGACGCCCGCAGGCCGCCCGAGAGCTGGTGCAGCACGCCGGAAACCGGGCCCTTGTAGGCCACCTGCCCTTCGACGCCCTCCGGCACGAGCTTGAGCGTGTCGCGAACCTCGGCCTGGAAATAGCGATCCGCCGAGCCGCGCGCCATCGCGCCGACCGAGCCCATGCCGCGATAGGATTTGTAGGAGCGGCCCTGGTAGAGGAACACCTCTCCCGGGGTCTCGTCGGTGCCGGCGAGCAGCGAGCCCACCATCGCGCAGGAGGCTCCCGCCGCGATCGCCTTGGCGAGGTCGCCCGAGAACTTGATGCCACCGTCGGCGATGACCGGGATACCCGCCTCGACGGCGGCCTCCACCGCCTCCATGATGGCGGTCAATTGCGGGACGCCGACCCCCGCGACGATGCGGGTGGTGCAGATAGAGCCCGGCCCGATGCCGACCTTCACCGCATCCGCACCGGCATCGATGAGCGCCTTGGCGCCCTCGCGGGTGGCCACGTTCCCGGCGATCACCTGCACGGCATTGGAGAGGTTCTTTGCGCGGGTAACGCTGTCCAGCACCCTGACCGAATGGCCGTGGGCGGTGTCGACGACGATCACGTCGCAGCCGGCATCGATCAGGCGCTCGGAACGCTCCAGGCCCTGCTCGCCGGTGGTGGTGGCGGCAGCCACGCGCAGTCGCCCCTGGCTGTCCTTGGCGGCGTTGGGATGGGCGACCTGCTTCTCGATGTCCTTGACGGTGATCAGGCCGATGCAGCGGTAATGATCGTCCACCACCAGAAGCTTCTCGATGCGGAACTGGTGCAGTAGCCGGCGGGCCTCGTCCTGGTTGACGCCCTCGCGGACCGTGATGAGCCGGTCCTTGGTCATCAGCTCGGAGACTTTCTGCGACGTATTGTTGGCAAACCTCACGTCGCGGTTGGTCAGGATGCCCACGAGCTTGCCGTTGGAGCCGCCGGGGCCGCGCTCGACCACCGGAATACCCGAGATGCCGTGATGTTTCATGAGGGCGAAAGCGTCGGCCAGGGTCTCGTCCGGGTGGATGGTGATGGGGTTCATCACCATGCCGGACTCGTATCGCTTCACGAGGCGAACCTGCTCGGCCTGGGCGTCCGGCTCGAGGTTCCGGTGAATGACCCCGATGCCGCCGCTCTGCGCCATGGCGATCGCCATCTTGGCTTCGGTGACGGTGTCCATCGCGGAGGCGATGATGGGAAGCGAGAGGCTGATGGTCTTGGTGAGCTGTGTGGCGATGTCGACGTCGCTGGGCAGGACCTCCGAGCGACCGGGCCGCAGCAGGACGTCATCGAATGTGAGGCCTTCGATGATCTGATCGAAAATGCGGGCCATGGCCAACTCCTGGGAACAAGGGGTGAACGGATCGCGCTTTTCCGCGACCTGAGGTTGGCGAGGGTCCGTAGCACGCGGTTCGGGTTTCGCAAAGCATTCCGCGTCCGCAATCCCCGAAGGGCAGCGTTGCGTGGCGCAGGACCCGGGACGGGCCGATTTGGTTTGCAACTTTTAGCGATGACGTTAAGTCCACAGAGTCATGCGACCTTCGCGCCTCCTGCCCCTCATCATCGCCACCGCCCTGTTCATGGAGAACACGGATTCCACCGTGATCGCGACGTCGTTGCCGATGATCGCGCAGGATATCGGGGTCGACCCCATCGCGCTTAAGCTTGCCATCACGTCCTATCTGGTCGGTCTGGCGATCTTCATCCCGATTTCGGGCTGGATGGCCGATCGCTTCGGCGCCAAGACCATCTTCACGGCGGCGCTGGCGGTTTTCATGGGAGGCTCGCTCGCGTGCGCCTGGGCCAATTCTCTCGAAGGCTTCGTCGTGGCGCGCTTCATCCAGGGCATGGGCGGGGCCATGATGGTGCCGGTGGGACGTCTGGTGCTGCTGCGCAGCGTCCCGCGCAACGAGGTGGTGCAGGCGCTGGCGACGCTTACGATCCCGGCGATGATCGGGCCCATCCTCGGACCGGTGCTCGGGGGCTTCATCACCACCTATTTCGATTGGCGCTGGATCTTCTTCATCAACATCCCCATCGGAATCCTCGGCATTTTTCTGTCCATCCGGTTCATCCCGAACATCAGGGAAGAGAACATTCCGCCGCTCGATTTCGTGGGCTTCCTCCTGTCGGGCGTCGGGCTCGCCCTGCTCATGCTGGGCTTCGCCTCGGGCGGGCATCTGATCCCGCTGCGGGTGTCGGTCGCCTGCGTGGTGGTGGGCACGATCTGCGTCGTCCTGTTCGTTCTCCACGCCAGGCGAACGCCACACCCGGTCATGCGGCTCAGCCTGTTGAAGCTGCAGACCTTCCGCGCCAGCATCGTCGGCGGCTCGCTATTCCGGATCGGCATCGGCGCGATCCCCTTCCTGCTGCCCCTGATGCTGCAGATCGGCTTCGGCCTCTCGCCCCTGGCATCGGGTTCCATCACCTTCATCTCGGCGGTGGGCGCGCTGTTCACAAAGACGCTCGCCAAGCGCGTGCTGGAACTCACCGGCTTTCGCCGGCTTCTGGTGGTGAACGCCCTCATCGGCGCGGTCTTCATCGGTCTCAACGGCTTCTTCACCCCTTCCACTCCGCACTGGATCATGATGACGATCCTGTTCGCGGGCGGCTGCTTCCGCTCGATGCAGTTCACGAGCCTCAACGCCATTGCGTATGCGGAGGTCTCGCACCGGGACATGAGCTCGGCCACCAGCCTGTCGAGCGTCTCGCAGCAGCTTTCGCTCAGCATCGGCGTGGCGCTGGGAGCCGGGGCGCTGGAGGCGGCGGGCCGGATGCGCGGCGCGGAGCATATCGGCCCGCAGGATTTCGCCATCGCGTTCTGGGTGGTGGCCTGTGTGGCCGCCCTGTCGGCACTCGTCTTCGTCAAGCTGCCGCCGGACGCGGGCGCCGAGATGTCGGGGCATCGCGCGTTTCGGAAAGAGCCGCCCTCCTCCGGGCTCGAAGTCGGAGTGGAACCGCGCTGAGGATGCTCTATCCTGCCGCGTGCCCGAGCAACAACCTGGAGGACGCCCGTGGATAAACGCATCATCGATCTCTACGACGATTTTACCCATGGGGGCATGAGCCGCCGCTCCTTCATCGACAAGCTCGCCGCCCTCGCCGGCAGCACGGCGGCCGCCACCGCGCTGCTGCCCGTTCTGCAGAACAACTACGCGCAGGCCCAGACCATTCCGGAGAACGATGCGCGCATCGTCGCCGAGATGGTCGACATTCCCGCCGCGCCCGGCCTGAAAGGCTATCTCGTCAAGCCGAAGGCGGGCGGAAAGCTGCCGGCGGTGCTGGTGATCCATGAGAATCGCGGCCTCAATCCGCACATCAAGGACGTCACCCGCCGCATGGCCATGGAGGGCTTCGTGGCGCTCGGCCTCGATTATCTCTCTCCCATGGGCGGCACGCCCGCCGACGAGGACAAGGGCCGCGACATGATCGGCCAGTTGAAGCAGCCCGACGTGATCGCCTACGGCCGGGCCGCGATCGCCTATCTCAAGGGCCTGTCGGACAGCAACGGCAAGGTCGGCGCCGTCGGCTTCTGCTGGGGCGGCGGCGCGGTGAACAATCTGGCGGCCGCCGATCCCGACCTGTCGGCAGGGATCGCCTATTACGGCGGCCAGCCCAAGGCCGAGGACGTGCCGAAGATCAAGGCCGCGATGATGCTCCATTACGGCGGCCTCGACGAGCGCATCAATGCGGGCATTCCCGCCTATGAGGCGGCGCTCAAGCAGGCCGGAAAGACCTACGAGATCCACGTCTATGAGGGCGCGAACCACGCCTTCAACAACGACACCAACGCCGCCCGCTACGACAAGACCACGGCGGACCTTGCGTGGGGCCGGACAGTGGCGTTCTTGAAGAAACAGCTGGCGTGAGGGTGCGACTTGCTCTCCTCCCCCCTTGCGGGGAGGAGTTGGAGGTGGGGGTGTGAGCGCCGGACTGGATCGAGCATGGCGCCGCACCCTGACCCTCCCCGCAAGGGGGAGGGAAAAGCCGCTCTCAGCTTTCGAACGGCTCGACCTGCACCCTCTTGCCGATCATGAACGCGTCCGCCACGAGCCTAAACGGCACGTCGTCCACATCGGAGGCGCCCGTCTTCAGCAGCGCGTCGAATTGCCGGTAGACGCCCGCATACTCGGAAGGCTTCTCGTCGACCACCACCTTGCCGTCGATCGCGAGTCGGGCCGCGCCTTCGCTCAGCAGCAGATGCTGGCCCGCCGTCGTTTCAATCTCGATGTCCCAGCTTTGCGGACCGGTCTGGCGCCAGTCGAACGCTGCCTGGAGATCCTCGCCCTCGACACCGGATTCGAACACGAGGGCGGCGGCGATCGGCGCGTCGCGGTKGGCGGGAAATTCGAGCCGGGATTGCTTGACGAAGATCGGCTGCGGCGCGATCCGGCTGAGGATCGACAGGGCATTGATGCCCGGATCGAAGACGCCGAAACCTCCCGCCTGCCAGATCCATTCCTGGCCCGGATGCCAATGCCGCACATCCTCCTTCCAGGTGATCAGCAGGCGCCTGATCGTCTGGCCCTTGAGCGCCTTTTCGGCCGCGTCGACGCCGTCGTTATGCTGGGCATGCCAGGCCGTGAAGAGGGTCTTTCCCGTCGACGAGGCGATGCGCTTCAGGTCTTCGAGTTCGCTCAAGGTCGCGGCGGGCGGCTTTTCGAGGAGAGCGCTCTTTCCTGCAAGAAGCACCTGCTTGGCGATGTCGTGCCGCACCTGCGGCGGCGTGCAGATCGCCACCGCGTCGAGGTCCGGAAGCTTCAGCATCTCGCGGTAATCGACGAAGGTGTACCTTGCGTCCTGCGGCGACAGCCCGCGCTGGCTCGACACCGCCATGAGCTCGAAATCCGGGTTGGCGCGAATGGCGGGCAGGTGTTGATCCTGCGCGATCTTGCCGAAGCCGATGATGCCGATGCGGTGCGGAGCCATGAACCTGTCCTTTGACGGACGGCTTTCGGAAAGCGCCGGTTAGTAGTCGGGCTTCTCGTTGCCGGCCGTGCCTCTGAAACCGGTCGCCATCACGTAGAGTTCCGCCGATCCCGCGCGGCTCGCCGCCGGCTTCACGTGGCGGACCACCGCGAAATCGCGTTTCAGGTCGGCCAGCAACTGGCCCTCGGTGCCGCCCTGGAACACCTTGGCGATAAAGCTGCCGCCCGGCGCCAGCACCTCGCGGGCGAAATAGATCGCCGCTTCTGCGAGACCCATGATCCGCAGGTGATCGGTCTTCTTGTGACCGGTCGTGTTGGCCGCCATGTCGGACATCACCACGTCGGCGGGCCCGCCGAGTAGCTCCATGAGCTGCCCCGGCGCGCTCTCGTCGAGGAAGTCGAGCTCGATGAAATCGACGCCCGGCATGGGGTCGATGGGCAGAAGGTCGATGCCGACCACCCGCCCCTTGGCGCCGACCTTGCGGGCGGCGATCTGCGCCCAGCCGCCCGGGGCGGCGCCGAGATCGACCACGCGCTGGCCGGGCTTCAGGAGGTTGTACTTCTCGTCGATCTCCAGWAGCTTGAACGCCGCGCGGGAGCGGTAGCCCTCGCGTTTCGCGCGCGCCACGTAGGGATCGTTGAGCTGGCGTTCGAGCCAGATTTTCGACGACAGGGAACGCTTGTTCGCGGATTTCACCCGCTGCTTCATGTTGCGGACGCCCGAGCCGGGCTTGCTGACGGTCATCGATACGCCTCCTGGCGCCAGACCCCGTCGTCACGCATCATGTTCATCAAAATTCCTTCGCGAAGTCCGCGATCCGCGATCCGCAGCCGATCCGATGGGAAGGCCAGCCGGATCGCCTCGAGAATGGCGCAGCCCGCCAGGACCAGATCGGCGCGCTCGCGCCCGATGCAGGGGTTGGCGGCGCGCTCGTCGTAATCCGAATTCAGCAGGCGTTCGAGCACGCCGGTGGTTTCGGCGTTCCGCATCCACATACCGTCAACGCGGCGGCGATCATAGCGTGGAAGCTTGAGGTGGATGCCGCCGATGGTCGTGACCGTGCCTGAGGTCCCGAGCAGATGGAAATTCGCACCCTCGCCGGACGCGGACGCCGCGAGGTTGAAGCTGAACAAGCGCTCCGTCACCTCCTCCACCATGCCGCGAAAGCTCTCCCGCGTGACCTTCACACCGCCGTGCCGCTCGGCCAGCGTCACCACCCCGACCGGCAGCGAATCCCAGGCCCGGATGCGTCCGCAGGGATCGACCAGCATGTTGGTGGCAGGACCGTCGAGCCATGCGATCTCGGTCGATCCGCCGCCGATATCGAACACCACGACGGAATCGGCGTCGGGATCGACCAGCGAGGCGCAGCCCGTCACCGCCAGATATGCCTCGGTCTTGCGATCGACGATCTCGAGCGTCAGCCCGAGTTCCTCGCGGACGCGCTCGACGAACGCCGGCCCGTTGGCGGCAAGACGGCAGGCCTCGGTGGCCACGAGACGCGCGCGCGCCACGTCCTTCGCCGCCATCTTGTCGCGGCAGATTCGCAGCGCATCGATGGTGCGCTCGATCGCGTCGGCGCCGAGCTGGTTGCCGTGTCCGAGCCCTTCGCCCAAGCGCACGATGCGCGAAAACGCGTCGATGACACGAAATCCGAAATGGGCAGGCTCCGCGATGAGCAGGCGACAATTGTTGGTTCCGAGGTCGAGAGYCGCGTAGCTGCGGCTACGGTTTCGCCGCTGGGCGCCTTCGGGCGCGCGCCCCCCGGGCTCGGACCAGCGCGAATCCCGACCGGATCCGGAGGCCGGATTCGACCGTGCCTCGTCGGCCCCGGCAATCGCATCGTACTTCACGTTCACACTTGATCCTTGGCGTCGGCACCCGACACCGGTTTGACGTGAGAGTACCTGTCCGGCGCATCTTCGCCAAGGGCGCCGGCGGGGTATGTGGCAGACGCCGGTGCATCCCCGCACTCGTCAGACGGAGAATCCCCGCAACCGCTTGGTGAGGCCGATGAGGACATCCGCACCCACATTGGCAAAAGCCACGCGCAACYGCCGCTCTTGGCCGGGGCCGAAATAACTGCCGGGCAGGACCAGCACGCCGCGCTCCGTCGCCAGTTTTTCCGCCACCTGCTGGGCGCTCCTGCCCGCGAATGGATGCGTCAGGTAAGCGAAATAGGCTCCGGCGGATTCGATTCGCCATCCCGGCAAGGGCGTCAAGGCCTGCCGAAACACCTGGGCCCGGTGATTGATGTTATGGCGGTTTTCCTCCCGCCAGCTTCGCAGGTTGTCGATCGCCCATGGCAGGACCGCCTGAGCCGTTCGCGGCGGACAGATCTGGATGCAGTCGAGGATCTTCGACACCTGCGCGATGAGGGCGCTGTCGGCCGTGATCGCGCCGGTGCGATGGCCCGGAATGGCGTAGGATTTCGAGAACGAATAGAGCTGGATGACCGTCTGCCGCCAGGAATCGTCGACGAAGAGCCCATGCGCCCGGTTCATCTCGTTCGGCAAGAAATCACGATAAGTCTCGTCGATGACGAGGTAAATGCCCTTGTCTCTGCACAACGCCGCAAAGGCGTCGACGACATGGCCCGGATAGACCGCCCCGGTTGGATTGTTTGGCGTCACGAGGACGATGGCCTTCACCTTCCCGTCGATCAGCGCCTCGGCATCCTCGACCCGCGGCACGAATCCCGTCTCGGCGCGGCATGGCAGCGGCCGCGCCTCGATCCCCAGCATGTCGAGGCTCATCTCGTGGTTGAAGTACCACGGCGCCGGCAGCAGCACGGCATCCCCGTGGCGGGCGAGCAGCATCATGGTGGCGAAGAACGCCAGATTGCACCCGGCCGTGACAGCCGTGTCGCGCGCCTCGATGCGCCCCTCGTAGATCGCCGACATTTCGGCCGCATAGGCGCGACGCAATTCCTCGTCGCCATCGATTGCGCCGTACCGCGCAGCCGCCGCCGAACCGGCGCTCTCGGCCAACCGCTCGAGCATCAGAGGATGGGGCGCGGAGCCCGGCACCGCTTGCGACAGGTTCATGGCCGGACCATGGGCCCCGTCGTAGCGCGCCAGCCACCCTTGCGCCTCGGGAATCGGCGGGGTGCCGACATCCTGGACGAGGGGGTTGATGGCGGCGGGCGTTGCGGTCTTCATGGCCAGGGTCCTGATGGAGCGCCGTTGCCATATCAAGAAACGATGGGCGGGTCTAACCAACCTGACGTAGCGGCTCAAAGCGTGATCCGCGGCCTGGGTCAGACCGCGACCTGCGCGCCGACCTCGACGACCTGACTCGGGGGAATGTGGAAGAACTCCGTCGCGTCACTGGCCGATTTGGCGAGAGTGATGAACAGCTTGTCCTGCCAGAACGGCATGGTGGACCGGGCCGACGGGCGAATGGTCCGACGCGATAGGAAGAAGGACGCCGCCGGGAAATCGAACGTCCGGCCTTTCTGCCGCAGGAGCGCCAAAGCGGCGGGGATATCCGGCGTCTCCATGTAGCCGTATGTCATGAAGACGCGCCAGAACGACCCGCCGACATGCTCGATCGCGATGCGCTTGTCGTCCGCGACCCGGGGAGCATCGTCGGTTCTGACGGTCAGCACCACATTGTGCCGGTGCAAAACCTTGTTGTGCTTCAGGTTGTGAAGCAGCGAGGGCGGCGCGTTGTCGGGATCGCTCGTTAGGAAAACGGCCGTGCCATCCACTTGGAAGGGCTTGCTCTTCTCCAGCATGCCGACCAGCTCGATCAGCGGAACGTCGACGGCGCGCGTCTTGGACAGGACGAGACGGGTTCCGCGTCTCCAGGTCATCATGAGAGCGACCAACATCGCGCCGACCACCAGCGGCATCCAGCCGCCCTGAGGAATTTTGAGGGCGTTCGCTGCAAGAAAGATCAGGTCGACGAGGAGAAACGGCGCGACCACCGAGACGGAGAGCCACAAGGGCCATCTCCAGAGCTTCCAGACGACGATGAACGCCATGACGGCCGTCACCACCATCGTGCCGGTGACCGCGATCCCGTAGGCGTGCGCCAGAGCACTGGAGGTCCGGTATGCGCCGACGAGGAACAGCACGGCAACCAGCAGCAGGAGATTGACCCGGGGGATATAGATCTGCCCCTTTTCGGTTTCAGACGTCCACCGGATCCGCATGCGAGGCAGCAATCCAAGCTGAATGGCCTGTTGAGTGAGAGAGAAAGCACCCGTGATGACCGCCTGGCTCGCGATGATCGTCGCCAGCGTCGCCATGCCGATCATCGGTAGAACTGCCCATTCAGGATAGAGGAGGAAGAAAGGACTTTCGATCTTGCCCGGATCGGCCAGCAGCAGCGCCCCCTGCCCCATGTAGTTCAGGGCGAGGCTCGGAAGGACGATCCATAGCCACGCGGTCTGGATGGGCCGCCGGCCGAAATGGCCCATATCGGCATAGAGCGCCTCGGCGCCCGTGACCGCCAGAAACACTGCGCCGAGGGCGAAAAGACCGGCCCAGCCGTGCGAAGACAGGAACGCCATGCCGTGGACCGGACTGATTGCCAGAAGAATGCCCGGATGGTCCCAGATGTGGACGATGCCGCCGATCGCCATGAGGACAAACCACAATCCGGTGATCGGGCCGAACCAGGTGGCGACCCGTGCGGTGCCGTGGCTCTGCACCGCGAAAAGGCCCACCAGGATAAGAAGGCTGAGGGGCAGCACGTATGCCGTAAACGCCGGGGTGATGAGGGTGAGCCCCTCAACCGCGGACAGGACGGAGATGGCGGGTGTGATGATGGCATCGCCGTAGAAAAGGGCGGCGCCCGCCATGCCCAGCAACGTGACAACCAGAACGTTGTGGCCCAAAGCCCGTTGCGCGAGAGCCATGAGCGTGAGCGTTCCGCCCTCGCCGTTATTGTCCGCCCGTAGGATGAACAGCACGTATTTGATGGTGACGATGACGATCAGCGCCCACAGGATGAGCGACACGATTCCAAACACCATGGCGTGCGTGACGGCGCCTCCTGCCGCCGCGGCGGTGAGCGATTCCTTCAGAGCGTAGAGCGGACTGGTGCCGATATCGCCGTAAACCACCCCGAGCGAACCGAGGGCCAAAGTCCAGAAATTCGACGGGCGGACATCGGAAGGATGGGCCGAACTCGCCGCTTCGGCAGGCAGGCCTCCGAGCGCTGCGTTCATCGTCTCTTGCTGTCTCACGGGGTCAGCGCCTTGCACAAAAACTGCCACAATATCGCTGTCGGCACGCCCCCGGATCGGGAGCCGCCGAAGCGTCGACGGGAGACATGACGTCTTTCGAATAAAGCTTCGATGGGGAATCACAGCGCCGGATATAAACGCCGCATAAAGCCGCCGTTGAACGGGCTTCAGGTCGTATCGGCGAGGCGGTAGCCGATCCCCGGCTCGGTCAGAATGAACCTGGGATCCGACGGGTTGGGCTCGATCTTCTGACGGAGCTGGCCGACATAGACCCGCAGATATTGCGTGTCGTGCACGTGGGCGGCGCCCCAGATGGCCGTCAGCAGCTGGCGATGCGTCATGACCTTTCCGGCATGGCGCGCCATGAGGGCCAGAAGCTCGAATTCCTTCGGGCTGAGCGCGAGTTCGGTGCCCTGCCACGTCACGAGATGGCGAGGAATGTCGACTTCCAATCCGCCGACCCGCAGAACGGGAATCTCGCCGTTGCGCCGCATGCGGTGGCGCAAGGCGGTGCGAAGGCGCGCCATCAGCTCGCCGACGCCGAAGGGCTTGTTGACGAAGTCGTCGGCCCCACAATCGAGCGCGGCGATCTTTTCGGCTTCCCTGTCCCGCGCTGTCAGAACGATGATCGGCACATCCGACCACTCGCGCACACGCCCGATTGCCTCCATGCCATCCATGTCAGGCAGGCCGAGATCGAGGATGACGACATCCGGCGCATCGGACGCGATCTTGCGAAGCGCAAGCGCGCCGTTGTCGGCCCTGAGCACCTCATAGCCGTTCGCCTCGAGTGCGGGCGTGAGAAAGCGATGGATGGCCGGTTCGTCGTCCACAACGAGAACGCGTGTCTGGCCGGTCATGGAGCATCCTTCGGAAGCGGCAGCCTGATCTCGATACGCGTCCCACGGCCCTGCCGCACCGGGCTTATGGCAGCGACGCTTCCCTGGTGAGCCCCGGCGATTCCCTTGACGATCGCGAGGCCAAGACCCGTCGCCTCGCCGGACGGCGGCGCGGCCCGCGAGAACTTATCGAAGACGCGCGGCAGCGCCTCCGCACTGATGCCGGGACCATCATCTGTCACCGAGAGCACCACCACGTCGACCTCCCGCTTCGCTGCCAGAACGATATGGGCGCAGGGCCCGGAATATTGCACAGCATTCCCCACCACATTCGACAGCGCCTGATTCATCAAGTTGGGGTCCGCCCGAACGAATGGCAGATCATTCTCGACTGACACCTGAAAGCTTTGCGTCGCCCCGCGCCGCCTCGCAGTCGCGACGGAGCGGTCGAACAGCTCCCGCAGGTCGATCCAGTCCGGATGGAAGTCGAGGGCGCCGGCCTCGAGGCGGGTGATAGAGAGAAGGTTTCGGACCATTCCGTCGAGATGCTCGGCTTCGGCCTTCACCTGATCAAGCAGGTCACGCCGGGCCGGCTCGGGCAATCGGCCTCCATATTCGATGAGACTCGTGGCGGCGCCCAGGATCGAGGCGAGCGGCGTGCGGAAATCGTGGCTGATGGACGCCAGGAGCGTATTGCGCATGCGTTCGGTCTCGGTGGCCATGCGCGCGTCCGTAATTTCACCGGCGAGGCGCGCCCTCTCCAGCGCCGTCGCAGTCAGTTCCGCCATGGTCTCGGAGAGGGTCAGATCCGCTGCGTCGAGGGGCGCGTCGCCAGTCCGGGCGATGCCGAAGGCACCGATCACCCCGCTGGCGGCGCGCAAAGGCAGGAAAAACCACGTTCCGCCTTCATCTTTAGGAGGTTGCCCCGCGCCGATTGCCGGTCCACCGGACATCGCGATCTCGGCTGCCACCGCGAGCTGCGGCTCCAACTCGATATCTGAAGGCCAAACGGCGGACGGGGTGAGGCGACCGTCCTTCGTCAGCATAATCGCGCATGAGCGGTGGAGAATCTCCCCGACGCGCCTCGCCGCATGATCCGCGACGATGTCCCGATCGGCGAGTGCCGATAGATCGCGTGCGAATTTGTACAGGCGCCGCGAGGTCCGATCGCGCTCCGCCGCCCGCCTCGCCTGCTCGCGAACCCGTCCGGCGATGGTTGACGTCACAATCGCGGCCGCCAGCAGGACGAACAACGCCAGCACTTCGTGCGGCTCGGTCACCGAAAGGGTGTGCAGCGGCTCGATGAAGAAGAAATTGTAGGCGACAAACGACAGAACCGACGAAAACAGCGCCGGACCGAATCCGAACCGCGTCGCCGAATACAGAACCGCCAGAAGAAAGATCATCGAGACGTTCGGCAGGCGAACCTGCGACGTCAGCGCGAGGCCCGCGAGCGTCGCCAGAGTGACCGCCAGGAACGACCAGAGATAGGGGAGCGTCTTCCCAAGATTGCGCTGTTCAGGGGAATTCATGAAGGAATGCCCTGACGATATGCCCATAAACTTTCACGGCAACCGCAAGCCAGTAACGCCGATCGTCATCTGGATGCAGGACGGCAAGCCTTTGCATATTCCTACCTTTGACCGAATTCATCGCGGTCACAACGTATCGATGGCATAGCCCCCCAAGCTTGACTTTATTTTATTGCATTTTTTGATGGGTCTCTGTAGCCCGCGGCCATTCCGCAGAGAGGACGACCCGATGATCACGTTCAGAAACCCGCCGAATGTCGCCCCGCCGATCGGCCGCTATACCCATTCGGCCGAGATTGCCCCGAATGCCCGGCTGTTATTCGTGTCGGGTCAGGTCGGGATGACGCCGGACGGATTGTTGCCGGACGATTACGCGGAGCAATGGCGGAACGCCCTGCGAAACCTCGTTCTGAATGTGGAGGCCGCAGGGATGACGGTGAAGGACATTGCCAAGTGCACGGCTCTCATCGTCGAAAAATTTCGCCCGGTGAGCGAGGCCGAACGGGCGAAGGTCAGCATGATCTCCAAGGAGATTCTGGGCGACCACGTGCCGGCCTGGACGACCCATATCATCCCGGCTTTGGTCCGACCCGATCTGATGCTGGAGATCGAGGCTGTGGCAGCCGCCGCCTGAGGCGGGCTGGAAAGCAACGCGCGGTCTAGGTCGCGTCGCTCTCCGAGAGGAGCGGCGGCGAGCCGCTCCTAGTCCTTGGCGCGTTCCACGTACGACCCGTCTTCCGTCATGATCACGACCCGGGTGCCGGGCATGATGTGGCCGGGGACGAGGGTGCGGACGCCGTTCGACAGCATCGCGGGCTTGTAGGAGGAGGAGGCCGTC
>NZ_JBFUHH010000055.1:0-27610 GCF_056402495.1 Microvirga sp. P4_A5
GGGTTAGAGTTCGCAACGGCTACTCGACCAGGCGGCCTTTCAGTCCTTCTGAAACGAGTCTCCCAATGGACCGTCAGAAATCCGCGGAAAAGCCCCGAATTCTGGAGGAGAAAGCGGCCGTAAGAACCCATTCCAAGTACCGGAATTCGTCTCTCAGAGACAACCCCGCCGGCCGAGCCAAWCCGCCAAGCCTTTGAAATGTCGCGTATTCAGGGAGGGTTTCAGGAAGCTCGGCCTTCGTGCCGGTTCACCGAGGAGTGTTTGGTGGAGCCAGGCGGAATCGAACCGCCGACCTCTTGAATGCCATTCAAGCGCTCTCCCAACTGAGCTATGGCCCCACTTGAGCCGCAGTGCTTTGGGGACACTGCGGAAAGGTTCGCCGCCGAAGCAGCGGCGTCTCTATAGTCGGGTCGGACGGGAGGTTCAAGTCTCTTCGTCGTCTTCCAGGTCACTATCGATCAAATCCGACACATCGTCGTCGCCTTCCTCTTCGTCTTCGAGGAAAGTGTCGTCGGCCACGTCCTCGTCGACGACATCGATGTCGTCTTCGGAGATGGTTTCTTTCTCTGCTTCCTCAGCCTCGACCTCGTCAAGCGAGATCAGCTCCGGACCGCTGGTATCGAGCTCGGCATCATCGTCTTCCTTGACTGCTGCGCGCGCCACGACAGGGGCCGCGGCGCGGCTCAGGGCCACCGCTTGAAAGACCGTGCCGCATTTGGGGCAGATCGCCGGGTCCTTGTTCAGGTCGTAGAATTTCGCGCCGCAGCTCATGCACTGGCGCTTCGAGCCGAGTTCAGGTTTGGCCACGGGTGATTGCCTTTGCGTGAGTGGAATGGAAGCGCTCCGTTAGTCGGGAGGGGATGCCTTGTCAAATAGGAAATTGCAGCTCACTCCCCCGGTCGGACCGGCGGCGGGATGACGCCACCGGCACCCCGTGTTAGGAGCCGCCCAACTCTCGACGGATAGGGACCGAGAATGTCGCACGATCACACTTTGGCATCGCCTGTTTCAAGCCGCCCCGGAACTTCCCTGCGCGGACGAATTCGCGTCCCCGGCGACAAGTCCATCTCCCACCGCTCCATGATCTTCGGCCTTTTGTCCATTGGCGAGACCCGCGTCGAGGGGCTGCTCGAGGGCGAGGACGTGCTGCGCACGGCGGAGGCCTGCAGGGCGCTCGGCGCCACCATTACCCGGGAAGGACCGGGCCGCTGGAGGATCGTCGGCGTCGGAATCGGCGGCCTGGTCGACCCTGCGGCGACGCTGGATTTCGGCAATGCGGGCACGGGCTCCCGCCTGATGATGGGTGTTGCCGGCAGCCATCCGATCACCACGACGTTCGACGGTGACGCGTCCTTACGCAAGCGCCCCATGCGCCGCATCCTCGATCCTCTCGTCAGGATGGGCGTTACCGTCGTGAGCGAGGCCGAGGGGGGAYGGGTCCCCCTTACCCTGCGCGGACCGCGCGAGACCATCCCGATCACCTACGAGACCCCCGCGGCGTCGGCCCAGATCAAGTCCGCCATCCTGCTTGCGGGCCTGAACGCGCCCGGCCGCACCACGGTCATCGAGCGCGAAGCCACCCGCGACCACACGGAGCGGATGCTCCGCCTTTTCGGCGCGCATGTGGAGGTCAAGCCCCACGGCGAGGACGGTCGCGTCATCACGCTTCAGGGCCAGCCCGATCTGAGGGGCGCGGAGGTCATCGTGCCGACGGATCCGTCCTCGGCGGCCTTTCCGCTCGTGGCGGCCCTCATCACGCCCGGGTCGGATGTGGTGATCGAAGCCGTCATGATGAACCCTCTCCGCACGGGGCTGATCACCACCCTGCTCGAAATGGGAGCTTCCATCGAGCGCCTGAACGAGCGCGAGGAGGGCGGCGAGACCGTGGCCGACCTGCGCGTCCGGGCGAGCCGCCTGACCGGCGTGACGGTCCCCGCCTCCAGGGCGCCCGCCATGATCGACGAATATCCTGTCCTCGCCGTGGCGGCCGCCTTCGCCAAGGGCACGACCCGGATGCAGGGCCTGCACGAGCTGCGGGTCAAGGAATCCGACCGGCTCGCCGCCGTCGCCGCGGGCCTCGGCGATGCGGAAATCCCTTATGAGATCGAAGGCGACGATCTCATCGTTCACGGTCTCGACGGCAAGGTGCCCGGCGGGGCATCCTCGGTTGCTACCCATCTCGATCACCGCATCGCCATGGCGTTCCTTGTCATGGGCCTTGCAAGCCAGGAGCCCATGACGGTGGACGACGGCACGATGATCGCCACGAGCTTCCCATCCTTCATCCCTCTCATGCGCGAACTCGGCGCGACGATCGGGGACTGAGCCAGCATGATCATCGCCATCGACGGACCCGCGGCATCCGGCAAGGGCACCCTTGGCACCCGGCTGGCGGAGCATCTCGGTCTCGCTCATCTGGATACAGGTCTGCTCTATCGGGGCGTCGCCTGCGCGCTCATCGACCGGAAGGTGGCGCTCACCGACATCGCCGCCGCCACTGACGCCGCCGAGACCCTCACCCTGGACCAGTTGGCGGACCCGCGCCTGCGGGGGGCGTCCATGGGCGAATTCGCCTCCGTGATCTCGGGCTACCGCCCGGTTCGGGATGCGCTGCTGGCGTTTCAGCGTCAATTCGCGGCCCAGGACGGCGGCGCCGTTCTGGACGGGCGCGATATCGGTACCGTGGTATGTCCCCATGCCGACGTGAAGCTCTTCATCACCGCGACGCCGGAGGAACGCGCGCGCAGGCGGCATCTCGAGCTTCAAAGACGCGGCGAGACAACCGATTACGAGAAAATCCTGACCGATATCCGCCGGCGCGACCAACGGGACATGACCCGGGCGACGGCCCCCCTGAAGGCGGCCGAAGACGCCATCACCCTCGATACCACGGCGCTCGACGCGGATGCGGCGTTCGAAGCAGCCCTTGCCATCGTGAGGGCTCATCGGCCCTAGACGCGCCTCGCCCCAAAGTGACCTTGCGTCAGAGCGAGAAGCTGCCACACTTCACAAACCGGTCTGGCTCCCAAAAGGAGACAACGATGGTTTGGCAGGGCCTCACTCGTCTGGCGGCAGGTTTAGCGCTCGTTATCGGCTTCTGGTCACCGGCCGCCCGCGCCGAAACCGAGGTGGATCTCGCTCTCGTGGTGGCGGTGGACATCTCGTTCTCGATGGATACGGACGAGCAGGCGTTGCAGCGGGAGGGATTCGCGGAGGCGTTTCGCTCGCGCCTCGTGCACGACGCCATTCGCGGCGGCGTCCTCGGCAGGATTGCCGTGACCTATATGGAATGGGCCGGCGCGAACGATCAGAAGATCATCGTACCGTGGACAATACTCGACAATCCCGAGGGCCTGCTTTCCTTCGCCGACAAGATCGCGTCCACGCCCTTGAGCCGGGCGCAGCGAACGTCGATTTCGAGCGCCATCGATTTCGGTGCCAGGCTTCTCGATGAAAGCGGCGTCCTGGCCAGTCGCCGCGTGATCGACGTCTCGGGGGACGGCCCCAACAATCAGGGTCGCAGCGTCGAGGAGGCGCGCAACGACGCGATCGCCAAAGGCATCACGGTGAACGGCCTGCCGATCATGCTGCGCAAGCCGGGCTATCTCGACATCGCCGAACTCGACATTTATTACAAGGATTGCGTCATTGGAGGTCAGGGTGCTTTCATGGTGCCGGTCCGCGAGCGCGACCAGTTCATCAACGCGATCAAGACCAAGATCCTTCTGGAGATCGCCGCCCTTGAACCGCCTCGGCCCCTGATCGAGCGCATCCAGAACATTCCCCGGGCCAATTGCTTCACGGGCGAGATGCAGTGGCGCGAGCGCTGGAACAACTGAGATCGGACTAGGCCTAACATGCAAAGATTGACCCTGGCGATCGTCGCCCACGACGCCAAGAAGGACGACATGGCCGATTTCATCGCCATGCATGAGCATATCATCCGTCAGTTCCACCTTTTCGCCACCGGCACGACCGGCGCGCGCGTCATGGAGCGTTGCCCAGGATTGTCCGTGACGCGCCTGAAAAGCGGCCCTATGGGCGGCGACCAGCAGATCGGCGCGATGATCGCGGAGGGCAAGGTCGACGTCCTGTTCTTCTTCGTCGATCCGCTTTCGCCGCATCCGCACGATGTCGATGTGAAGGCGCTCATGCGCGTGAGCCTCGTCTACAACATTCCGATGGCGCTCAACCGCTCCACGGCCGACCGCCTCATCGCAAGCTTCATCGCCTAGAACCGGGCTCCTCTAGGTCCCGCGCGGCTTCGCGCGCCGGGTCGGCGGCGCGGCGATCGGATCCTCCGGCCAGGGATGCCGGGGATATTGCCCGCGTAAATCGGAGCGGACGGCAGCCCACGAGCCGCGCCAGAAACCCGGCAGATCCCGGGTGATCTGGATCGGCCGCTGCGCCGGCGACAGGAGATGCAGGATCAGGGGCACGCGTCCGCCGGCGAGAGATGGATGCTTGTCGAGGCCGAAGAGTTCCTGGACACGGACCGCCAGAACAGGTCCTTCGGCGCTTCCGTAATCCACCGCGATCTGCGAACCCGTCGGGACTTCCACGTGAGTGGGCGCTTCCGCATCGAGCCGCCGTTGCAGGCTCCACTGCAGCAGGCTCCTCAACGCCTCGCTCAGGAGGTCCGGCGTGATATCGCTCAACCCGGCGCGCCCGACGAGATGCGGCGCGAGCCATTCCTCCACCGTGGCGGCAAGCGCCTCGTCGGAGAGGTCGGGCCATTCCTCACCCTCCGCGTTGCGCAGGAAAATGACGCGCTCGCGCCATTGCGAAAGGGCTTTGGACCACGGCAACACGTCGAGTCCCAACGACACGATGCCCTTGGCAAGGATTCGGGCTGCCTCCTCGGTCGCGGGCACTGGCAACGGGCGCTCCTGCAACGACAGGGCCCCATAACGTCGGACCGCTCGGGCCCGCAGCGCCCGCGCCTGCCGGTCGAATGCGATCTCATCCCGTCGCACGATGTCGTCGCCAGCCGCGAGATCGATCTCGTCGACACCGATGGGAGCCGCCGCCAAAATCCGCGCCGATGCCGCACCGCCCGCGATTTCGGCCACGGCGAGGTAGGTTTCTCTGGCCAACCGATCATGCGGCTCCACCGAGCCGCCGCGTCCGTTGGCCATCAGGAACTCGCCCGGTTTTCCGCGGGCTTTAGCGATGCGATCCGGATAGGCGAGCGTCAGAAGCCCACCGACCGATAGGGCGCTGGCGTGGTCTTTCTTCATGCGGCTTGTCCGCGCCCATCCGTCGGCCATGCGCCGCATATCCTCGGCACGTTTGGACCGCTCGCGCCGAAAACGCTCGAGCCTCTCCGTCAGGTCGACGGCATCGCCGCCAAGCCCCCGTTCCACGAGAACAGCCGCAAGATCGGCGGCCTCGCGCTCCTGACCGCCCTCCGCCGCGCTCAGCACCATGCGTGCGAGACGCGGCGGTAGGGGCAGTTCGCGCAGGCGACGACCGGTGTCGGTGATCCGCCCATCGGCGTCGAGAGCATGCAATTGCCGGAGCAGGTCCCGCGCTTCTTTCACGGCCGGCGCCGGAGGCGGATCGAGGAAGCTCAGGATCGACGGATCGCTCACTCCCCAGGCGGCGCAATCGAGCAGGAGGGGGGCGAGATCGGCGGACAGGATTTCGGGACGGGCAAACGCCTCCAAAGCGCCGGTGCCGGCCTCTTCCCAGAGCCGATAGCAGATGCCGGGCTCGGTGCGACCCGCGCGACCCCGGCGCTGATCGGCCGCGGCACGCGAGACCCGTACCGTCTCAAGGCGCGTCAGCCCGATATCCGGCTCATAGACGGGAACGCGGGCGAGGCCCGAATCGACGACGACTCGCACGCCCTCGATGGTCAGCGACGTTTCGGCAATGGAGGTCGCCAGCACCACCTTGCGGCGACCGGCCTTTGTCGGGCCGACGGCGAGATCCTGTTCGACACGATCGAGCGCGCCGTAGAGCGGCGCCAGATCGACCGCCGGATCCTTGATCCGTTCGCGAAGGATCGTCTCGACCCGCCTGATCTCGCCCTGTCCTGGCAGGAAGACCAGAATCGAGCCGGAATCGGCACGGAGAGCCCGCGTCACCGCATCCGCGACCTGCTCCTCGATGCGACGGTTCGGATCGCGCCCGAGGTAGCGGGTCTCGACCGGATAGGCGCGGCCCTCCGATTCGATCACAGGTGAATCGCCGAGAAGGCGGGACACGCGCGCGCCGTCGAGAGTCGCCGACATCACCAGCAGACGAAGATCGTCGCGCAGGCCGCTTTGCGCATCGATGGCGAGCGCAAGGCCCAGATCGGCGTCGAGCGATCGCTCGTGAAATTCGTCGAACAGAACGCCCCCGACCCCGTCGAGAGCCGGGTCGTCGAGAATCATGCGGGCAAAGACACCCTCGGTGACCACCTCGATGCGGGTCCGGCGGCCGATCTTCGATCCGAGGCGCACGCGCAGGCCGACGGTCTCGCCAACTTCTTCGCCGAGCGTGCGCGCCATGCGGTCTGCGGCCGCGCGGGCGGCGAGCCGGCGCGGTTCGAGGAGGATGAGCTTGCGGCCCGCGACCCAATCCTCGTCGAGGAGCGCCAGCGGCACCCGGGTGGTCTTGCCGGCGCCCGGGGGCGCGACCAGAACCGCATTGGGCCGCGCGTGGAGGCTCGCCGCCAATTCCGGCAGAACCTCATCGATGGGCAACGGAGTCTCAAAGGCGCGCATAAGGCGTGATCGCCCATGCGGGGCCCAAGAGCAAGCCGATGGGGTCAGGCGGCAATCCCGTGGGATCGCAGTTCGGCCGCAAGATCCATCGGCTCGACGAAGTGGATCGCGTGCATTCCGACGGCCCGCGCGCCTTCCACATTGGCCTTCGAATCGTCGATGAAGACGCAATCGCCGGCCTTAAGATCGTAGCGCGCAAGGAGCAGGTTGTAGATCTCCGGCTCGGGCTTCAGCACCCGCTCGTCCCCCGACACGATGATGCCGTCGAAACCGGTGAGAAAGGGGTAACGGGCCTGCGAGAGCGCGAATTTCGGCGCGGAGAAGTTGGTGATGCAGTAATTCGGCACGCCGGCATCGCGCAGGCGTCCGAGCAGCGCGACGTTCTCGTGGATCGGCCCCGACACCGTCTCTTCCCACCGGTGATGGAATGCCCGGATGGAATCTTCATGCGCCGGGAAATCCGTTGCCAGAAGCGCCACCGCCTCGTCCCAGTCGCGGCCGCGATCCTGCTCGATGTTCCAATGCGGGGTGCACACATCCGACAGGAAGCGCTCCATCTCATCCTCGTCGTCGAAGATGGTGCGATAAAGGTTGCGCGGATCCCAGCGCAGCAGGACGTTGCCGACGTCGAACACGACCGTCGTGGGCTTTTGAGCAGGCACGAAAATTCCCCCTGAGGATAGTATTACGCTCGGGTTAGCACCGATGAGCGACCGGCACTATCCCCCGATATTGTAGGCCGCCAGAGCCGCCATGTTGACGATGTCGTTGTCGGTGGCGCCGAGGGAGACGATCTGCACCGGGCGGTCGAGCCCCACCACCATGGGGCCCAGCACCA
This sequence comes from Microvirga sp. P4_A5, assembly GCF_056402495.1. NCBI lineage: Bacteria > Pseudomonadati > Pseudomonadota > Alphaproteobacteria > Hyphomicrobiales > Methylobacteriaceae > Microvirga > Microvirga sp. P4_A5. The sequence goes on from NZ_JBFUHH010000055.1 coordinate 7,555, forward strand.
TCGCGCCGCCGAGTTCCTGCAGCATCTTGGTGGAAATCGAGGCCGAGTGGAAAGCCGGCATGACCAGCACGTTGGCGGGCCCCGTCAATCGGCTGAACGGGTATTGCGCCATCAATTCCCGGTTCAATGCCACGTCGGCGGACATTTCGCCGTCATACTCGAAATCGAGCCGCATGCCGTCAAGGATGCGCACAGCCTCCTGGATTTTTTCCGCCCGTTCGGCGCGCGGCTGGCCGAAATTGGAGAAGGACAGCAATGCCACGCGCGGCTCGTAGCCGAGGCGGCGTGCGACGCCCGCGGATTCGATCGCGATCTCGGCCAGTTCCTGCGCGGTCGGCATTTCGTGGATCGCCGTGTCGGCCACCAGCACGGTTCTGCCGCGCGCAAGACAGAGCGACAGACCGATGACGCGATGGCCCGGCTTCTCGTCAATCACATGCCGCACGTCGTCAAGCACGGTCGAGTAATTCCGCGTCGCGCCCGTCACCATGGCGTCGGCATCGCCGAGCGCCACCATCGAGGCGGCGAAATGGTTGCGGTCCTGGTTGATGAGGCGCTGGCAGTCGCGGAAGAGGAAGCCTTTCCGCTGCAGGCGCTCGTAGAGAAACTGCGCGTAAGTGCTGTTACGGTGCGACAGGCGCGCGTTGTGCAGTTCGACCCCTTCGCGCCCTTCCATATCGATGCCGGCCGCGGCCGCGGTTTCGAGAATGCGCTCCTCGCGGCCGACCAAAATGGCTTTTCCGAGCCCCTGGTTGACGAACGAGATGGCCGCGCGGATCACCTTCTCCTCTTCGCCCTCGGCGAACACCACGCGCTTGGGGAAACGCCGCACGCGCTCGAAGATGCCGTTCAGCGTTCCTGCCACCGGATCGCGGCGTGCGGAAAGCTGCGCCTTGTAGGAGCGCATATCGACGATCGGCCGGCGCGCGACGCCGCTATCCATGGCGGCGCGCGCAACCGCGGTCGGGATGGTGTGGATCAGGCGTGGGTCGAATGGCACCGGAATGATGTATTCGCGCCCGAAGCGCGGGCGAGAGCCCTGATAGGCCGCCGCGACTTCGTCCGGTACGTCCTCGCGGGCGAGAGCCGCCAGCGCCTCGGCGGCGGCGATCTTCATTTCCATGTTGATGGTGGTCGCCTGCACGTCGAGAGCGCCGCGGAAGATGTAGGGAAAACCCAGGACGTTGTTGACCTGGTTGGGGTAATCGGAGCGGCCGGTTGCGATGATCACGTCGTCGCGGACCTGCGCGACTTCCTCGGGGGTGATTTCCGGATCGGGATTGGCCATCGCGAAAATGATGGGATTGGGCGCCATGGAGCGGATCATCTCGTCGGTGAACGCGCCCTTTGCCGACAATCCGAACACCGCATCGGCGCCCGCCATGGCGTCTGCGAGCGTGCGCGCATTCGTCTCGGCCGCATGGGCCGACTTCCATTGATTCATGCCCTCCGTGCGGCCGCGATAGATCACCCCCTTGGTGTCGCACAGCACCACGTTGTTGGGCGCGAAGCCCATCGCCTTGAGAAGCTCCGTGCAGGCGATGCCGGCGGACCCGGCGCCGTTGACCACCAGTTTCGTCTTGGCCATGTCGCGGCCGGTGAGGTGCAGCGCGTTGATGAGGCCCGCCGCTGCGATGATCGCGGTGCCGTGCTGGTCGTCATGGAAGACCGGGATATCCATGAGTTCCCGCAACCGCTCCTCGATGATGAAACATTCGGGAGCCTTGATGTCCTCCAGATTGATGCCCCCGAAGGAGGGGCCGAGATAGCGCACCGCGTTGATGAACTGGTCGGGGTCCTCGGTATCGACTTCCAGATCGATCGAATCCACGTCGGCGAAGCGCTTGAAGAGCACGGCCTTGCCCTCCATCACGGGCTTTGCCGCGAGCGCACCCAGGTTGCCGAGGCCGAGGATGGCCGTCCCGTTGGTGATCACCGCCACCATGTTCGACCGGGTGGTGTAGTCGAAGGCAAGCGACGGATCGGCGGCGATGGCCAGAACCGGCACCGCGACGCCCGGCGAATAGGCGAGCGAGAGATCCCGCTGGGTCGCCATCGGTTTCGTCGGCACGACCTCGAGCTTGCCGGGGCGCCCCTGCGAATGAAACTGCAGCGCCTCCTGGTCAGTGAAGGTCGGGCGGCTGCGACGGGTCGGGGGCGTATCGGTCATTTGGTCCTGGGACTTTATGGTTGGACGTTTCCGCCACGGGGGCTGCGACATTAGGGCATTGACGCGCCAAACCTCAAGACTTGTCCACACCCCTCGGCACGGCGGTCAATCGCCGGATGAAAGACCGGGCCGGGTTTGCTAGGAAGGCCTGATGTCATCCCAGGCCCTTTACCAGCCCCCAGACCTCCCCGATGCCGAGACGGTCGCGACCAAAACCGCGGCCTCGGACACCCGCGTGACGCCCATGATGGCGCAATACGTGGAGATCAAGGCCGCGAATCCCGATTGCCTGCTGTTCTACCGGATGGGCGATTTCTACGAGCTGTTCTTCGAGGATGCCGAGATCGCGAGCCGGGCGCTCGGAATCGTGCTGACCAAGCGGGGGAAGCATCAGGGGAACGACATTCCCATGTGCGGCGTGCCCATCGACCGCGCCGACGATTACCTCCAGCGCCTGATCGGTCTCGGCCACCGGGTCGCGGTCTGCGAACAGATGGAGGACCCCGCCGAGGCGAAGAAGCGGGGCGCCAAATCGGTGGTGCGCAGGGACGTGGTGCGTCTCGTGACCCCCGGCACCATCACCGAGGAGCGCCTGCTCGATCCCGGTCGACCCAATTTCTTCCTCGCGATCGCCCGCCGCCGGATTTCGGACGCCGATTGGCGCTATGGCCTCGCGGCGGTCGATATCTCCACCGGCCATTTCGCCTTGAGCGAGACCGATGGACCGGGTCTCGCGGCCGAGATCGCCCGCTTCGAACCGCGGGAAATCCTGCTGCCCGACAGTATCCAGGACGACGCCGACCTCGCGGCCTTCTGGCGCGAGACCCGGGCCTCGATCACGCCCCTGCTGCGCGACGGCCTCGACCCGGCCTCCGCCGAGCGGCGCCTCAAGGAGCATTTCGGCGTCGCGACCCTCGATGCCTTCGGGACCTTCGACCGCGCGGCGATCTCGGCCGCCGGATCGGCGCTCTTCTACATCGAGAAGACCCAGATCGGCAGCCGGCCCGTTCTCAATCCGCCGACGAGGGGCGAAGCCGGCTCCGCCCTTGCCATCGATGCGGCGACGCGGGCGAATCTCGAACTCACCCGCACCCTTTCGGGAGAGCGCGCCGGCAGCCTCCTCGCCAGCATCGACTGCACGGTGACGCCGGGCGGAGCGCGGTTGCTGGCGGAGCGCCTCGCCGGACCGCTGACCCGGGCCGACATCATCCGCGAGCGGCACGATTCGGTCGATTTCCTCGTTGCCAACAGCGCGCTTCGCGACAGCGTCCGCCGTGTCCTGAAACGCGCGCCCGATCTTGCACGCGCCCTCTCCCGGCTGGGTTTGGGACGCGGCGGCCCGCGCGATCTGTCCTGCGTGCGCGACGGGCTTTTCGCAGCGCGCGAATTGGGAGCGCTTCTTCAGCGAAGCGAATTGCCGCCGGAACTGGCGGAGGCCGCGCGGACATTACGCGCCCTCCCGACGGAGATCGCCGACACGCTGGCGGCGGCGCTGGCGGATGAATTGCCGTTGCTCAAGCGCGACGGCGGGTTCGTCCGCGTCGCCTACGACGGCAGTCTCGACGAATTGCGCGATCTGCAACAGGATTCCCGGCGCTTCATCGCAGCCCTGCAATCCCGCTACGCGGCGGAAACCGGTTGCCGGACGCTGCGCGTCAAGCACAACCACATGATCGGCTATTATGTGGAGGTGCCGCAGAATGTCGGCGAGGACCTGCTGAAGGAACCGTGGAAGGAAACCTTCGTCCATCGCCAGACCATGGCGGGAGCGATGCGCTTTTCCACTGTCGAACTGGGCGAACTGGAATCGAAGATCGCGTCGGCTTCCGACCGTGCCCTGCGTATCGAGCTCGGCCTCTTCGAGACCATGGCGCAGAGTCTCGTCGATCTCTCGGCCGAAATCGCGTCGGGTGCCGAGGCCATGTCGGTGGTCGACGTCAGCGCCGGCCTCGCGGAACTCGCGACGCAGCTCGACTGGGTCCGCCCGGTGGTCGATACCGGCCTTGCCTTCCGAATCAAGGGCGGCCGCCATCCGGTGGTGGAGGCCGCGCTCAAGCGGGACGGCGTGTCGTTCATCGCCAACGATTCCAACCTTTCGGGCAGCGACGGCGGACATATCCTGCTCATCACCGGTCCGAACATGGGCGGTAAATCGACCTACCTGCGCCAGAACGCGCTGATCGTCGTGCTGGCGCAGATGGGCGCCTTCGTGCCTGCCCGCGAGGCTCATATCGGTATCGTCGACCGGTTGTTCTCCCGTGTCGGCGCCGCCGACGACCTGGCGCGCGGACGCTCCACCTTCATGGTCGAGATGGTGGAAACGGCCGCCATCCTCAATCAGGCGACGGCGCAATCGCTCGTCATCCTCGATGAGATCGGCCGCGGCACGGCCACCTTCGACGGCCTCTCGATTGCGTGGGCCGCCATCGAGCATCTGCATGAGGTCAACCGTTGCCGCGCGCTGTTCGCCACGCATTTCCACGAGCTCACGGCGCTTGCCGACCGGCTGGATCGCATCGAGAACGCGACCCTGAAAGTGACCGAATGGAACAACGAAGTGGTGTTTCTCCATGAGGTCGTTCCCGGCGCGGCCGACCGCTCCTACGGACTCCAGGTGGCGCGCCTCGCGGGCTTGCCGAAAGCCGTGGTGGAGCGCGCGCGGACCATTCTCAGCGAACTCGAACGCACCGACCGGGAGAGCCCCAAACAGGCGCTCCTGGACGATCTGCCGCTCTTCGCCGCTCCCATCCGCACGCAGCCGGTCATCGAGCGAGACGGCCTGCGCGAAAAGCTGCTCGGCATCGAACCCGACCAGATGACTCCCCGGGAGGCGCTGGAGGCGCTGTATCGCCTCAAGAGCGAAGCCGCCGAAGAAGGCCGCCGCAGCCACTGAAATGAAACACTATCGCATAGGCTCATCTTTCGCTAAAGACGGCAGGTCTGGCGGGAGGGCGATGGATGGTCATGCGGGTTTCAACTGTCGCCTTCGAGGGCATCGAAGCGCGGGCGGTCGACGTGCAGGTCCAGATCGCGCCGGGCAATGTCGCCTTCATGATCGTCGGGCTCGCCGACAAGGCCGTGGCGGAATCCCGCGAGCGGGTCCGCTCCGCGCTGATCGCCTCGGGTCTCTCGCTCCCGGCCAAGCGCATCACCGTCAATCTTGCGCCGGCCGACCTGCCCAAGGAAGGCAGCCACTACGACCTCCMGATCGCGCTCGGAGTGATGGCCGCCATGGGCGCCATCCCGGCCGATGCGCTGAACGGCTTTACCGTCCTGGGCGAACTGGCCTTGGACGGCTCCATTACATCCGTTGCCGGAGTGCTGCCCGCCGCCATGGCCGCCAATGGTCGTGATCACGGCCTGATCTGCCCCCATGCCTGCGGCTCCGAGGCCGCCTGGGCGTCGAGCGACCTGGAAATCCTCGCGCCCCGGACGCTGATTCAGCTCGCCAATCATTTCAAGGGCACGCAGGTCATGGCACGGCCGGAGCCCGCCATCATGCAATCCTCGGGCCCCCAGCCCGATTTGCGCGATATCAAAGGGCAGGAGAGCGCCAAGCGCACGCTCGAGATCGCCGCCGCCGGCGCTCACAATCTCCTGATGTGAGTTTCGTCAAGACCCGCGTTTGCCAGCGATGCAGATTGTCCGGTACCAACCACCGGTGTGGATAAGCTTCTTGCGACCTGTCGCCCGTTCGGGTGTATGCCTATTTGCAGGCCTGCACTCACACCGAGCACCAGAATGAGCGACGCGTCAGAGAAATCGCCAACAGAAGAAGCTAAGCAGGAAGCATCAATCGCCTTCCAGACGTTTCTAGAGGCCGTTCACCCTTCGGTCTCAAAACCCGTCTCCGGTCTCTGGTTCTTTCATCAAGCCGTTGGAGGGTTCAGAGAACCTCGAACGAGTACACCTAACCTGCGGCTTCACTGTAAGACTTGTGATGGGGAACGTACGTTTCGCTCCAATACGAGGGCCGCTTTGGATGCAAGTTCGAAGCAGAGCAATGTCCACCTCACTTACGTATGCGGCGATTGCCAAAAGGAAACGAAGCGGTATTCGCTCTGGGTGCTGATGGGCCAAACCGAAGGCGAGGGAGCCGCTTACAAATACGGTGAACTGCCTCCCTTCGGTGTACCGGTGCCTGCTAAGGTACTCCGGTTATTCGGCAAGGACGCCGCCTTCTTCTTGAAGGGGCGACAATGCGAAAATCAAGGTCTTGGAGTGGGGGCGTTCGCCTACTACCGACGTGTCGTGGAGAACCACAAGAACGACATTTTCGATGAGATCGTTCGTGTCTGCGAGACCGTCGGCGCTTCTCAGCAACTGGTTCAGGAACTACGGAGTGCGAAGGGAGAGAATTCCTTTACGAGAGCAATCGACATGATCAAGACAGGACTACCCCAGGGACTGTTAATCAACGGGCATAATCCTCTGACTGCTCTGCATAGTGCTCTAAGCGTGGGTCTGCATGGTGAAAGCGACGAGGCATGTCTCGAAGCAGCTCATGCAGTCAGACTGGTGTTGACCGATCTTGTCGAGAGGATGGCTCTTCTCCGACAGGATAACAAACAACTGCACGACGCTGTTAAGTTACTGCTTGCTAAGAGGGGTGAAGACTGAGCTTGCTCCATCGCGCAGCACACTCGGATGGGGCCACCGGGGGGAAGCCTCACTTCGCCTCTGAGAAGAAGACCTCTGGCATTTTTGCTCCCAAACGTGCTGGTGGACACCTATACAAAATACACACCGTAAGGATTGCACATTCAAAAGTCCTCGTCTCCGAGATCGTCATCGGGTTCCGGAAGGTGATGCTGAAGTTCATTGACAACCTCCGGCAAGCGTCTCCCGAAATACGTCGCTAGGGCCATTGCAGCCACCTCGGGATGATTGGTGAGCTTTGTCGAGAACATCTTCGCAAGCTGGTCAGCGACCCTGTCAGCCCACTCCTCTTTCCACTTCTCCCGATCCTCCTCGGACATCTCATGGCCCCTGCCCTGTGCACGCTCCCGAGCTTGCCACCAGGAGCCGCAATCGAACGCCTCCTGACCGAGGCCCTTCTTGACCTTCCGCATGTTAGCTACCGAGGAGGGGGAGATGCCCGACCCTCGGGCGACATCAGTCTTGCTATGCTTCCCTAACAGCACAAGCCTCCAGGCGTAGTCGTGGCGCTCCTGTGAGGTCATGGGGAGCTTCACCTTGGAGTTGGCCTGACCGGCCTCCAATACGGCCTCCTCAAGGGTTCCCTCGAAGTACCGCACGGGGATGCTAAGGGTCCGCCCAGCTTGTCGGTAGGCTTCGATGCGGTGGTGACCGTCGATCAGCACGACCCGTTTGCCGATCTGCATCACGGTCATTGGGTCGACCTCACCATTGTTCTCGATGGCTCGAACGAGGTCACTAATGTGGCGATTACTCATGCCACGGGGCTGGAACAGCTCGGGTATCGTCGTGATGGCCTGAAGGTGAAGCCTGTCCGGAGCCTTGCCAGAAGGGGTAGTGCCTGCTTCGGCCATCAACTCGGCCAGTCGCTCCGCAGGTGCAAACAGTTGGCCCTCGTCCACATTGTTCTCAATCAAATCAGTCACTTCAACTCCTCCAACGCCTTGTGCAGCTCCAGGCGTCCTTTCCTTTGGCGTTCCTCGTCCTCTCGCTCTAATCGCGCCAAGTGAACACCGGCTACTCCAAGGGCCTCCGCCAGCCACTGACCGATGATTACAGCGACTTTGGGTGGCAGCTCACGATACACGCGACGTACCTTGTCGGACTTGTAGTCGTAGGAGAGACCGACGTTCACATCCGCGAGCGCCCTCGTCCGCCGCACAAGCTGGAACCGGAAGGCTGCGTCAGAGCGAAATCGCCTCGGCTCTTGCTCCTGCATGATGAACATCGCCAGCACGACCTCCACCACCTCGCGGGGTTTCGCGGCGTCGGCGATCTTCACGACCTCATAGGCTGCCTTGCGCTCGTAGATCGAGCCCGCCTTCCCGCTACCGAGTTGGACAATGAGGCTCCTCGCGTGATCGACAAGGGTCAACCAGCGACCCCCAAGTTGGCCCCACGCCGGGCTCTCGCGGTTTTTCTCGATGCGGGCCTTGACCCTCGCAAGGTAAGGCGTGAGGTCCGCAGAGGTAATGCCCTCCTGGTTCACCGCTCCGTGGCGGCGAAGGCGAGCCTTGTGGTTGTGGCAGTAGTGGCTGTAGCGCGATGCCGCCACTGCACCGCAGCCAGGTACACGACACTGACGGGTCATGATGCTCCAGGATTTGTAGCCGACCCCTGACACGCAGGGACGGAAAGAAAATGGTGAGGGAGATGGAAGGCCGATCATGGTGTTGGCGGGGACAGGAGAGCCCCCACGCGCTCCGACCCCGGATCAAGCAGCCTCATTCGAGATTGGCCAAGCGAACATCACAGTGGATGTGCCTCCATGAAGCCAGTTCAACTCCAACTGCCCTGTCTGATAGTTCACAACCACACCTGAGAGTACTTGACGAAGCGCCACATTCGCCTGTGCCGCATCGACCGGATCAGCCTCCAGGGCCACCCGAACCCTCTCCACGCGCTGCTCCAATAAGGGACCGTGGGTCGAAGATACGCGCTCCCAAAGCGCCCTCTCCTCTTCCCGCATCTCCTCCAAGGCTGTCTCGGTGTCCCGAACCCGCTCGCGAATTGCCGCCGAGGGGGTGCTCGATAGGACGTTCAGGAGGTTGCCCAGTTCCTCTTCAAGGACTTCGGTACCAGCCTCAACAGACCTCAGCCTTCCCTGAACGTCTCCATCCTCGGTGGGTGCAGGGACCATCGCGGTCAGGTAGCTGGCGCTCGCCAGCAATGCCTGCTCGACGTCCTCCATTCGGACAGCTCGGTAGGTGCAGCCAGCTCCTGCCTTGGCCTTCGTGCAGACGAGATAAGGCTTCCCTGCCTTAACTCGCGACCCCTTCGTCACCCGCGTCATGGTCCCCTGGCACGAGGGACAGATTGCAATCCCACCAAGGATGTTGCGGATGGTCCCTTGAGCAGCGTGACGCCCTCGGAGTGGGGAGCGGGTGTCGATGCTGAGTGCCTGAACCTGCTCGTAGACCCCGCGATCTACGATGGCCGGGTAATAGCCTTCAATGGGCTTCTGAGCCACGCGCTTCCGCTTCCCGTCCCCATGCTCCACCACATGAGGGACAAGGGTTCCCACGACAGCCGGACTGCGTAGAAGCCGTAGGATGTAGCTGCGGTGCCAGTGCCGTCCAGGCGTCCGAGTGCTATCCCCAAAGGTGGGGACGCCTCCACGGTTCAAGGTCGCGGAAATGAGGTTCTGGCCCTTCCCTTCCGCAGCCATGTCGAAGATGCGACGGACCACCTCGGCTCTCTCCTCTCGCACCTTCCAGGTCCGCTTGGGGGTCAGCTCAAGCCATGCGGGAGCCCGCGCCGTGAGGACCTTCGATGCGCCCTCTGCCCGCTTGCCTTCCCACGCAGCCTTCAGCCTACGGGACTTCATCGCGCTCTCCTCGTTGGACCGGATGAAGATCATCAGGGCCAACATGAGCGACATGGGGTCATCGTTGAGAATGTCCGCGTCGTAGGCGCGTCCATCGGACAGGGTCACGACAGTCACGCCTTCGTCTACGATGCTCTCCAGGACGCGGAGCGCCTTGCGGGCAGCCTGACGAGAGATGCGATCCAGGCTCTCAACGAGGAGGTAGGAGCCGGTTGCAACCAGTCCGGCACGTACTGCCTCAAGGAAGTCGGCAAGCCGCCCAGCCTCCGCATTCCGACCCCTGAAGGCGGACACGCCGAGGTCATGGAACGTGAGTACCTCGTCCAGTTCCAACCCATGCTTCGTGGCGTAGTCCCGAGCCAGGACGGACTGACGTCGGAAGCTGTCACCACGCATCTGATCAGGAGTTGAGAAACGGAGGTAGGAGTAAGCCTTCGTCATGTTGATCATTTCCTCTACGTCATCCCCTACGTTGGGGTCCTCACGTAGTCAACATGCTGATGAGCGGGCCACCCGGCGCCGGGAAATCGATGTTGGCGCAGAGGCTTCCGTCGATCCTTCCCCCGCTCACCCCCCGCGAGTTGCTTGAAATTTCCATGATCCAGTCGGTCGCGGGATTGCTGGCGAACGGCGCGCTTTCAAGCCGCCGTCCCTTCCGGGCGCCCCATCACTCCGCCTCCATGGCGGCGCTCGTGGGCGGAGGCCTCAATGCACGGCCGGGCGAGGCTTCGCTTGCCCATAATGGGGTCCTGTTTCTCGACGAAATGCCGGAATTCCAGCCGCAAGTGCTCGATTCGCTGCGCCAACCACTGGAGGCCGGCGAGATCCTCATTGCCCGCGCCAACCACCGGATCACTTATCCGGCGCGTTTCCAGCTGGTGGCGGCGATGAACCCGTGCCGCTGCGGACAGGCGACCGAGCCCGGCTATGTCTGCCGGAGGCAGCCGAACGATCGCTGCATGGCGCAATATCAGGCGCGGATGTCGGGACCGTTGCTCGATCGCATGGACCTGACCATCGAGGTCCCGGCCGTCACCGCCGCCGACCTGATTCTCCCACCGCCCAGCGAAGGTTCGAATGAGGTCAAGGCGCGCGTCCGCGCCGCCCGCGATCGGCAGGCCCATCGTTTCGCGTCCCTGGGCCTTTCGGGGATTTCCACCAACGCAGCTTGTCCGGCGCCGGTCATCGAGCAGATCGCCCAACCGGATTCCGACGGCACGTCGCTCATCCACGACGCGGCCAACGCCATGCGGCTGTCGGCCCGGGGCTTTCACAGGGTGCTGAAGGTGGCCCGCACGCTCGCCGACCTCGACGGCGAGGACAAGGTGCGGCGCATCCATCTGGCCGAGGCCCTCTCCTACCGCTCTCAATCCGACCGGCGGTCCAACGCTGCGTAACGCGCCGATTTGTGACAAGATCGATCGCCAAGCTTGGAGGTCTTCATCCGTTGCGGATTCCGCTGTCACAAAACCGTTCGAAATGAGTCCTATGTCACGAAACAAGGCGAACCCATCGTCCCGCGGCATCCGCGAGAGCGCCGCCCAGACCGGCGTGCAGCCCAGCAAGGTTTCGATGGCTCCTCTTTCGATCATGCCGGGACTTGCCGATGGCTCGGTCCCGCCCCAGCCCTTCGCTGTCGGCCCTCGCGACATCAGCGACCTTCTGCCGGGCCGGAACCGGATCGTGCGCGATCACGGCACCCTTGATCCAAGCCTCGGCCGTCTCGGCTCGCTCGAGGTGCGCCTCGCCACGACGACGCGCGAAATCCGCCACGCGCAGAAACTCCGCTACAAGGTCTTCTTCGAAGAGATGTCGGCGGCGGCGAGCGGAGCATCGCGGCTGTCGCGGCGCGACATCGACGATTTCGACCTGCTTTGCGACCATCTGCTGGTTCTGGACCATAGTGGCCACAGCAGCCGCTTCAGACCTGCGAAACCGAAAGTGGTCGGCACCTACCGGCTGTTGCGGCAGGAAATCGCGGACCGGAATTGGGGCTTCTACACGGCGGGCGAATACGACATCACGCCCATGATCAGCGCTCATCCGGACCTGCGTTTCCTGGAACTCGGCCGGTCATGCGTACTGCAGCCCTATCGCAACAAGCGCACGGTCGAATTGCTCTGGCACGGCATCTGGACCTACGTGCTGCATCACCGCGTCGACGTGATGATGGGTTGCGCGAGCCTCGAGGGCACCGACCCCGGAAAGCTCGCCCTGCCCTTGAGCTTCCTGCATCATTTTGCGAACGCTTCGGGCGAGTGGGCAGCATCGGCGTTGCCGGAACATGGCACGGCCATGGATCTCGTCCCCAAGGATATGATCGACCAGAAGGCCGCGCTTCGCGCGTTGCCGCCGCTCATCAAGGGCTACCTGCGGCTGGGCGCGTCCTTCGGACGGGGCGCAGTGGTCGACCGGCGCTTCGGCACCACCGACGTCCTGGTGATCCTGCCCGTCGCCAACATCAATCCCCGCTATATCGGGCATTTCGGCGCCGAGGCCGACCGTCACGTCGCTTTGGCGAATTCCCCGCTGGCGTGAAGCGCGACCAGCCCCTCGCGATAGGTGGGGTAGCGAAGCCGGACGCCGAGTTCATCCCTGATCAGGCGGTTCGAGATGCGCTTGTTTTCGGCATAGAAGCTTTGCGACATCGGACTGAGATCGGCCTGTTCCACCGGGATATCGGCCGGCACGGGAATGCCCGCGAGCTGTGCGGCGAACGCGATGATGTCCTGCGGCGGCGCGGGCTCGTTGTCCGACACGTTGTAGATCGCAGCCTGGCGCGGACGATCGATCGACGCCGCCAGAACCTGCGCGATATCCTCGACGTGGATGCGGTTTGACACCTGGCCGGGCTTGACGATCCGTTGCGCGGTGCCGCGCGCCAGCGCCACGAGGGCGTTGCGCCCCGGTCCGTAGATTCCCGACAGCCGAAAGATCGCGACGTTCAATCCCGCCTGCTCGCCGAGTTCCAGCCAGAGACGCTCAGTCTCCACCCGCCGGGCCGAGCGCGCGCTGCGGGGCTGAGGCGGAACCGCCTCGTCGACCCAACCGCCGGCCTGATCGCCATAGATTCCGGTGGTCGACAGGTAACCGAGCCACGTGCCGGTTCGCGCTGCCGCGATGGCTTCGCCAAATTGCAGGTAGGTCGGGTCCCCGCCCTCGGCGGGTGGGGTGGAGATCAGGATGGCGTCCGCCTGCGCGATCTCATCGGCGAGCGAGGCTTCCTCGTCGAGACTGTAGGCAGCGATGCCTTCGGCCCGCATCCGGAAGGCCTTGTCACGGGTGCGGACCGTTCCGGCAACCCGCGTCCAGGCTCTCGAACGGATCAGAGCATGGGCCGAATAGCCGAGCCCGAAGACAAACAGGTTCATGGGATAGTCTCGACAGCGGCGTGGGACGACAAAGCCCGCCGCCACTCAGCGCGCACATCCGGGTCGTGTTCGCTTTCCAGCCGTCCGGCGGCAAGGGCTGTGACATTCGCGGACGGGAGCAGTCGCGCGACCGCCCAGACCGCCATGGCGCGGACCAAAGGCGACGAATCGTCGAGCAGACGCGCGGCCTCCTCGGCCAGATCGGGGCTTTCGGAATTGCCGATGGCGATGAGGACGTTGCGGACGAACCGGTCCCGCCCGGCCCGCTTGATCGGAGTGCCGGAAAAGCGCGCCCGGAAGGCGGCGTCGTCGAGACGGGCGAGGTCCGCGAGGGAAACAGCCGCAAGGTCCTCGCGCTGCATCAACCGCACCTCGCGACCCGCCTGCGCGAACTTGTTCCACGGACAAACCGCGAGGCAATCGTCGCAGCCGAAGACCCGATTGCCGATCGGCGCCCTGAACTCGACCGGGATATGCCCCTTGTGCTCGATGGTGAGGTAGGAAATGCACCGCCGCGCATCGAGCTGGTAAGGGGCCGGAAAGGCGTTGGTGGGGCAGATATCGAGGCAGCGGCGACAGGTGCCGCAATGGTCGGTCTCGGGCTCGTCGGGGGGGAGATCCGCCGAGGTGAAGACTGCGCCCAGAAAGAGCCAGTTTCCGAACTCCCGCGACACCACCACCGTGTGCTTGCCCTGCCAACCGAGGCCGGCTGCTTCGGCGAGGGGCTTTTCCATTACCGGCGCCGTATCGACGAAGACCTTCACGTCGGAGCCGCCCTTGACGGCGAGAATACCCGCGGCTTCCTTCAGCTTGCCCTTGATGACGTCGTGATAATCCCGGTTGCGCGCGTAGACGGAGATCGAGGCGCGATCCTTTTGTGTCAGGGCCGCGAGCGGATCGGTCGTAGGCGCATAATTGAGCCCCAGCAGAATAACGCTCCGTACATCGGGCCAGAGGGCTTTCGGGTCGGCGCGCCGATCGGCGGTGTCCGCCATCCATTCCATGGAGGCGTGATGGCCCTCCCCCAGCCAGGCCCGCAGGCGCTCGGGCGCGAGCGGCATGGAATCGGGGTGGGCGACGCGCACGATGTCGAAACCCAGCGCCTTCGCGCGCGCAACGAACGCGCGCTTGAGCGCCTCGCCGGTCAGAAGTCGAGGTTCTCGTAATGAACGGACGGCGCCATCCCGGGAACCCGGTCGGCCAGGAGCGTGCGGAAGGACGGCCTGGACTTGATCCGGGCGTACCAAAGCTTCGCCGTTTCGTTCTCTTCCCATGGTACGTCGCCGAGATAATCCACCACCGACAGGTGGGCCGCCGCCGCAAGGTCGGCATAGGTCAGTTGGTCGCCCGCAAGCCAGTTCCGCGCGGCGATGAGGTAGCCGATATAATCGAGGTGATATCGCACATTGGCCCGCGCGGCGCGAATCGCCGTCATATCCGGGGCGCCGCCGCCGAGTTCGAGGGGCATGAAACGTTTGTAGATCTTCTCGGTGGCGAGATAATCCGACACCTCGTCGTGAAATTTCACCAGAAACCAGTCGAGCAGGCGGCGCACCTCGACCCGTTCGACCACGCCGCGCGGAAGAAGACGGCGATCCGTCAGCGCGGCGCCCCGCGAATCATCAAGATATTCGGCGATCACGCCCGCTCCCGGGACCGGCAGCCCGTCGTCGTCCACCAGCAGCGGCAGGTTGCCGCCGGGATGAAGCTCGAGAAGCGGCAGGCGTCGCTCCCACGGCYTCTCCTCGACAAGATCGGCGTCGATGCCGAACTCGCCCAGGACAAGGCGTGCAAACCGCGATTGCGGGCAAAAAGGATAAGAATGCAGGATGGCCATGAGCGTGTCAGACGCGAAACAGGCGGCGAGAATAAGGCCGCCTTTCCTTAAGGGTTCGTAAGGAATTTTAGTGAATCACATGTCCCTGACGCAGGCGTGCGGCGCGCAGCGCGCAGCCTTCCTTGACAGGGTGCCGGTCTCGCCTGCAAGTGGCGCCGGATTTTGGCAAGACCGACCGGCTTTAGGATCGTCACATCATGTCGCAAATGTTCGAGGCGCTCCTTCTCGGCCTCGTGGAGGGCCTGACGGAATTCCTGCCCGTTTCCTCGACGGGCCATCTCCTGCTGATCGGGCATTTCCTCGGCTTCGAATCCACCGGCAAGACCTTCGAAGTGCTGATCCAGCTGGGAGCGATCCTCGCCATCCTGTCGGTCTATTTCGGACGGTTGTGGAAAATCGCCATGGCAGTGCCTTACGACCCCGATGCCCGTCGCTTCATCATCGGCGTCCTTGCCGCCTTCCTGCCCGCGGCCCTGATCGGCGCGGTGCTTCATGGGTTCATCAAGGAGGTCCTGTTCAACCCCTGGATCGTCTGCATGACTCTCATCGCGGGCGGCTTCGTGCTGATGCTCGTCGATTCCATGCCGCTGAAGGCGACCTACAACGACGCCACGAAGTTTCCCCTCGCCATGTATGTGAAGATCGGCTTCCTCCAGTGCCTCGCGATGGTGCCGGGGGTCTCGCGCTCGGGGGCTACCATCGTCGGCGGGATGCTGCTCGGCGCCGACAAGCGCGCGGCGGCCGAATTTTCGTTCTTCCTCGCCATACCCACCATGGCGGGCGCCTTCGCGTATGACCTTCTGAAGAACTACAAGATCCTCACCACGAACGACATCCAGATCATCGTCGTGGGCTTCATCGCAGCCTTCGTGTCGGCGTTGTTCGTCGTCAGGACCCTGTTGAATTACGTCTCCCGCCACGGCTTCATGCCGTTCGCGTGGTGGCGCATCATCGTCGGCGCCGCCGGTCTCGCGGGCCTCATCGTCTTCGGCTGAGACGTCAGGCCAGTGTCTTGTCCGGGTAGCGGCAGAGATCGCTGATCGGGCAGCGCCAGCATTCGGGTTTGCGCGCCTTGCAGATGTAGCGGCCGTGCAGGATCAGCCAATGGTGGGCGTTGAGCAGGAATTCGCGCGGGATCCGCGCTTCCAGCGCGACCTGTGTCTCGAGCGGGGTCTTCGTGACCGCGAACGGAATGCGGTTTGTGACGCGGAAGATGTGGGTATCGACCGCGATGCGCGGGTTTCCGAACGCCACATTCACCACGACGCTTGCGGTCTTACGCCCGACGCCGGGCAGCGTTTCGAGGACATCCACGCTCTCCGGCACCTTGCCGCCGAACTCCTCGACCAGCCTTTTGGCGAGGGCGATCACGTTCCGCGCCTTGGTGTTGTAGAAGTTCAGCGTCTTGATGTGCTGGCGCAGGCCCTCCTCCCCGAGGGCCAGCATTTTCTGCGGCGTGTCAGCCACGGCGAAAAGCGCCCGCGTGGCCTTGTTGACCCCCACGTCGGTGGCCTGCGCGGACAAGGCGACCGCCACGAGCAGCGTGTAGGGGTTCGTATATTCCAGTTCGCCCTTCGGCTCCGGATCGGCCGCCGCGAAGCGACGGAAGATTTCCTCAAGGGTCGCCCGATCGACCGGCTTCGGCGCCCGCACGGCCGCTCGCCTCACGGCCTTTTTGGCCACCACCCGACTGGTTGCCAGCGGCGTCGCGGTGTCGGCAAGCGTTGCGGAGATGCGGCGGGACGACCGTTTGGGTTCGGACATGAGCGCGTTATAATGAGCGCCCGGGGAGCCGCAAGATGTTACTCACCCCTCAGCGCCGCTTGGACACACCCGTTTTCGCAGCCGAGATCCGGCCGCATCGCTCGCTCGGGCCGCAAGGGTTCCGTGTGCTGATGGGCCTGGTATGCGCCGCCTCGCTCATCGTCAGCCTACCCTTCATTGTGCTCGGATTCTGGCCCGTAGTGGGCTTCTTCGGCCTCGATCTCCTCGGCCTCTACATCGCCTTCCGGGTCAATTACCGCCACGGCCTCGCCTTCGAGATCCTCGAACTGACGCCCGCCCGGCTGCTGTTCCGCAAGGTCGATTCGCGCGGGAACGGCCGGGAATGGCGCTTCAACCCCCTCTGGACCCGGCTCGACAAGCAGGTCGACCCGGATTTCGGGATGCAGCGACTTGCCCTGGCGTCCCGGGGCGACGAGGTGGTCATCGCCCGCGATCTTTCGCCGGACGAGCGCGCGAGCTTCGCGGATGCCCTCGGAAGGGCCCTGGCGGACGTGAAACGCGGCGCCTGAAAGCTGGATTCGCGGGTCAAAGCCCCACAAGGATTTTGTCACCCGCCGAGCGGCTGCGCCGAGCCACTTCGGTCGACGATCCCGAAGATTGAGACAAATCTCGCCGCGGGAGCGACTTGCGGCGTTCTCGACCCCTTCTTATATCAGCGATTGCACTGGGGGCGCTTCGTTCGGGGCGTCTCCGATTATCATCAACGTTCCAGCCATGGGCCGGGCCGCTTCGGGGCTCGGCGGTCTGCTTGAAAGTGAGGGATCCCGCCATGGGTAAAGTTATTGGTATCGACCTCGGCACCACCAATTCCTGCGTCGCCGTCATGGAAGGCGCGCAGGCGAAAGTCATTGAAAACGCCGAAGGCGCGCGGACGACGCCGTCCATCGTCGCCTTTACGGATGACGGCGAGCGGCTCGTCGGTCAGGCCGCCAAGCGGCAGGCCGTGACCAACCCCGAGCGCACCTTCTTTGCCATCAAGCGCCTGATCGGGCGCACCTTCGACGATCCCATGACCAAGAAGGACATGGGCCTCGTCCCCTACAAGATCGTCAAGGGTCCGAACGGCGATGCCTGGGTCGAGGTCGACGGCAAGCAATATTCCCCCTCGCAGATCTCGGCCTTCACGGTCCAGAAGATGAAAGAGACGGCCGAGGCCTATCTGGGCCAGCCCGTCACCCAGGCGGTCATCACCGTTCCGGCCTATTTCAACGACGCCCAGCGTCAGGCCACCAAGGATGCGGGCAAGATCGCCGGCCTCGAGGTCCTGCGCATCATCAACGAGCCGACGGCGGCCGCGCTCGCCTATGGCCTCGACAGGAAGCAGCATGGCACCATCGCGGTCTATGACCTTGGCGGCGGCACCTTCGACGTGTCGATTCTCGAAATCGGCGACGGCGTGTTCGAGGTGAAGTCCACCAACGGCGACACCTTCCTGGGCGGCGAAGACTTCGACATGCGCCTCGTCGAGTACCTCGCGGCCGAGTTCAAGAAGGAGCAGGGCATCGACCTGACGAAGGACAAGCTCGCCCTCCAGCGCCTGAAGGAAGCAGCCGAAAAGGCCAAGATCGAGCTCTCCTCGACCCAGCAGACCGAGATCAACCTGCCCTACATCACCGCCGACGCAACCGGTCCCAAGCACCTCGCGCTCAAGCTTTCGCGGGCGAAGTTCGAATCCCTGGTCGACGATCTCGTCCAGCGGACGGTCGAGCCTTGCAAGAAGGCGTTGAAGGATGCCGGGCTCTCCGCCGGCCAGATCGACGAGGTCGTTCTCGTCGGCGGCATGACCCGCATGCCGAAGATCCAGGAAGTCGTGAAGGCCTTCTTCGGCAAGGAGCCCCACAAGGGCGTCAACCCGGACGAGGTCGTGGCGATCGGCGCGGCCGTTCAGGCCGGCGTGCTCCAGGGCGACGTCAAGGACGTGCTGCTTCTCGACGTGACGCCGCTGTCCCTCGGCATCGAGACTCTGGGTGGCGTGTTCACGCGTCTCATCGAGCGCAACACCACGATCCCCACCAAGAAGAGCCAGGTGTTCTCGACCGCGGAAGACAACCAGAACGCGGTCACCATCCGGGTCTTCCAGGGTGAGCGCGAGATGGCGGCCGACAACAAGCTGCTGGGCCAGTTCGACCTCATGGGCATTCCGCCCGCTCCCCGTGGCATGCCCCAGGTCGAGGTGACTTTCGACATCGACGCCAACGGCATCGTCAACGTGACGGCGAAGGACAAGGCCACCAACAAGGAGCAGCAGATCCGCATCCAGGCCTCCGGCGGTCTCTCCGAAGCCGACATCGACAAGATGGTGAAGGACGCGGAGGCGAATGCCGCCGAGGACAAGAAGCGTCGCGAACTCGTCGAAGCCAAGAACCAGGGCGAGAGCCTCGTCCATGCCACCGAGAAGTCGCTGGCCGAGTACGGCAGCAAGGTATCGGAAGCCGACAAGCAGGCCATCCAGACCGCCATCGACGCCCTCAAGCAGGCGCTCGCCGGCGAGGATGCCGAGGTCGTCAAGGCCCGCACGACGGATCTGATGCAGTCCTCCATGAAGCTTGGCGAAGCCATGTACCAGGCAACCCAGGCTGCCGAAGGGGGCGAAGAGGCTCCCGAGGGCGAGGCCAAGAAGGACGATGTCATCGACGCCGACTTCCAGGAAGTCGACGAAGACGACAAGAAGAAGCGCGCTTGATCCAGAAAACAACGCAATCCCCGGGGCCCGCTCCGGGGATTGCCCATGAAAAGGGGCACCCTTATCTGAACGTTGAGGCTGCGCTGACGCCGCCTGGACGAGATCGGCCGAGGGGCAAACGATAATGTCCAAACGTGATTTTTACGAAGTTCTCGGCGTTTCCAAGACGGTCACCGAGGTGGAGCTCAAAACCACCTTTCGCAAGCTTGCGATGCAGTATCACCCCGACCGGAATCCGGGGAATCATGAGGCCGAGGTCAAGTTCAAGGAAATCAACGAGGCGTATCAGACGCTGTCGGACGGGCAGAAGCGCGCCGCCTATGACCGCTATGGCCACGCGGCCTTCGCCAATGGCGGCGGCGCCGGCGGCCCGGGTTTCGGCAACGATTTCTCCGATTTCATGTCGGACATCTTCGAGAATTTCTTCGGCGAGACACGGGGCCGGGGCGGCCGGGCCCAAGGCGGGCGCGAGCGCGGCGCGGATATGCGCTACAACCTGGAAATCACCCTCGAGGAAGCCTTCCTGGGCAAGACCGCCGAGCTCAAGATTCCCACGGCGATCACCTGCGAATCCTGCTCCGGCAGCGGAGCGAAGCCGGGTTCCAAGCCCAAGCAATGCCCCACCTGCGGGGGCGCGGGCCGCGTCCGCGCGACGCAAGGGTTTTTCTCCATTGAGCGGACCTGCCCGAATTGCCATGGGCGCGGCGAGGTCATTGACGATCCG
>NZ_JBFUHH010000056.1:0-27525 GCF_056402495.1 Microvirga sp. P4_A5
ATCGAAGACGGCTACGTCGCCGTCTCGGAGGGCAAGGTCGCGGCTGTCGGAACCGGAACGCCGCCATCCGCGCGCGACATGCAGGATTTCCGCGGCCACTGGATCATTCCGGGCGTCATCGACGGTCAGGTTCATTCCGGCAGTCAGGCCAACCATGAAGGCATCGGGATGTGCTCGAGGGCAGCCGCTGCGGGCGGCGTCACGGTGATGGTCGACATGCCTTATGACGAGCCAGAACCTGTCACGAGCGCGGCGCTCTTCAACGAGAAAGTTGCGACCGTCGAGCGGGATGCTCACGTGGATGTGGCGCTTTACGCCACCATCACGGTGGAGAACGGCCTTCATGCCATCCCAGGCCTCGTTGACGCGGGCGCTTGCGCCTTCAAATTTTCGACGTTCGAGGCAAATCCGACGCGGTTCCCCCGGATTGGCGACGACACGCTGTACGAAGCGTTCACGAGACTTGCGCCCACCGGACTACTCTGCGGCGTGCATAATCAGGATCAGGAGATGACACGGCGCAACATTGCGCGCCTGATCGAGGCAGGTGATACCGGACCGGACGCGTTTGGCCGCGCCCATACGCACCTGATCGAAAATCTTGCGACGGCGCGGATCTATGAAATCGGTGCCGAGACGGGTGCGCGTGCTCATGCGGTTCACGTCTCGACCTCCCGCGGCTTCGAGATCGCAAATATGTATAAGCGCGCCGGGCACAAGGCATCCATTGAAAGCTGCGTTCAATACTTCATGCTGAACGAAGAGGAGCATGTACGCAGGTTTGGCGCAAAGGTGAAGCACTATCCGCCAATTCGGTCCAAGGCCGAGAGCGAGTTGCTCTGGAGCCATCTCGCAGCCGGACATTGCGACTTCATCTCGTCCGATCACGTCTCGTGGGGCCTTGAGAAGAAAGGCGATCCGAATGTGTTCAAAAACACGTCGGGAGGCCCCGGTATCGAAACGCTGTTGCCGGCCCTCTGGACAGGGTGTGAGGAACATGGAATTTCGCCAACGATGGTCGTCAAGCAACTCTGCGAAGGTCCCGCAAAGGCATTCCTGCTTGCCGACAAGGGGCGCCTCGCCGCCGGGGCGGATGCCGACATCGTCGTGCTGGAGCCCGGTCGCTTCATCTTCGATCCGTCGAAGAGCCTGTCTGCCGTCCGTTGGAGTTCCTTTGAGGGACGCGAATTCACCGTCCGTGTCGCCGCCACGTTCGTGCGCGGGACCCTGGCCTGGGATGGCTCGACGATCCGCAACGCAGCCGGAGACGGGCGATTCCTCCGGCCATCCCCGTGAAACGCACTGTGATGCCCATCAACGCCGATCGGCTCTGGCGCCGGATCGAGACGCTGTCACGGATTACCGATCCCGACCGCCCGTGGACACGACGGTCGTTTTCGCCCCGTTTTCTGGAAGGCCGGCGCTGGCTCGAAGATGAGTTTCGCTCATCGGGTTTGGAGACGCAAATCGATGCCGGGGGAAATCTTTTCGGGCGCCTACCCGGGATCGCGCCAGTTTTGAAACCAATCGTGATCGGTTCTCATTCTGACACGGTGCCATCCGGTGGGCGTTACGACGGAATTCTCGGAGTTCTGGCGGGCCTCGAAGTGGCACAGGGGCTTGTGGAGCGCGGTGTCGGGCTGCGCCATCCGCTGGAAATCTACGACTTTCTCGCCGAGGAGCCGAGCGAGTTCGGCCTATCCTGCATCGGCAGTCGTGCCTATTCCGGCGCGCTTTCGCCCGAAATGCTGGATCTCACGCGTTTCGATGGGATGAGCCTTCGAGATGGGCTACGATTCGTCGGTGGGCGCCCCGAGGAACTTTCGTCCATCAAGCGCGACCGAGGCGACACCGCGGCCTATGTGGAACTTCATATCGAGCAGGGGCGCGTTCTCGAAAGCGAGGGGATTGATATCGGCATCGTGACGGACATCGTCGGTATCCGTCGCGAGCGGATCACGATCACCGGTCGCGCAGACCATGCGGGCGCGACACCGATGCCATTGCGCGCCGACGCGCTGGTGGGCGCAGCACGCGTCATCGAGAACGTTCATGAGAGAGCGCTGAAGCTCTCTGGCGGCGACAAACCACTCGTGGCCACGATCGGCACCATCACTGTCACGCCCAATGCGGCGAATGCGGTTCCAGGAAGCGTCGAGATGATCCTGGAAGTTCGATCAGGTGACGAGGGCTCATTCTCGACCTTCGGTGAAGAACTATTGGGTGATCTTTCTGCCAATCTGCGGGATCTTGGCCTGAGCGTGCGTTCGGAGTTGATCAGTAATGTCTCTCCGACACCCTGCTCCGAGGCAATTCGCGGTGCCATCGGGAAGGCAGCGTCCGAGCTCGGACTTTCTTATCGAGAATTGCCCAGCGGCGCCGGACATGACGGCGTCTTTATCTCCAGAACCGGGCCGATCGGCATGATCTTCGWTCCCTGCCTGGACGGTCGGAGCCACGCTCCAGAGGAATCGATCGAAAAGAGCCAGGCGGCCGATGGCGCCCGCGTGCTGGCCGAAACCGTGCGTCATCTCGACATGCTTTTGGAGTAGGCGATGCACTGGGCCACAAGCGAACTTTCGGAAAGAAATCTTTACAAACTCCTTGTGAACACGGTTCTGCCTCGACCGATCGCATTGGTGACGACCGTCGACGCGAACGGTCGCACCAACGCGGCGCCATTCAGCTTTTTCAATGTCTTCAGCCACGCCCCTCCACTTGTTGTGCTCGGCATCGAAGGGCGATCACCGGATGAAGCGCCGCTGAAAGATACCATGAGAAATATTCGGGCGACCGGAGCATTCGTGGTGAATCTCGTCGACCGGGCGCTCGTGGAAGCGATGAATATCTGCGCCATCGACTTCCCTGCAGAAATGGACGAATTGGCTGCCGCCGGTCTGGTTCCGGAGGCCAGTCGACAGGTCAGCGCACCCCGCATAGCGTCGTCGCCCGTGCAGCTTGAGTGTCGCGAGACCGTCTCGCTCTCGCTCGGCACGCGCAACCGTAACCTCGTGGTGGGTGAGATCGTTCACCTGCACGTTCGCGACGGGTTGGTGGATGAAAATTTCCATGTCGATGTCGATGGTCTCGATCTCGTGGCAAGGTTGCACGGTGCCGATTGGTACACAACGACCCGCGATCGGTTCCAGGTGCCGCGACAAAGCTTCGAAGCATGGCGCTCGCAGCGCGAAGGATTGCGAACCCAACGCGAACCAGGTGAAACATGAGCGGAACGATCTACGTCATCAATCCAAATTCCAACGAGGCAGTGACAGCCGGCATCGACACGGCGGTTGCTCCGCTGCGTTCGACAGACGGCCCCGCGATCGCGTGCCTTACATTGACCGACGGCCCGCCGGGCATTCAGTCGCAACGCGATGTGGATGGTATCGTGGCGCCATTGCTGAAGCGCGCAGCCGCGCTTGAAGAGGACGCCGCGGCGTTCGTCATTGCGTGTTTCTCAGACCCTGGGATGTATCCGCTCCGCGAGCAGAGCAACCGCCCCGTGCTGGGTATTGCCGAATGTGGCGTGCTGACGGCACTCACGCTGGGCCAGCGCTTCGGCGTGATCGCCATTCTGCCAACATCGATTCCGCGACACCTTCGCTATTTCGGTGCCATGGGCGTGACTGATCGGTTCGCTGGCGACCTCTCCATCGGCCTCGGCGTTGCCGAACTCGCCGATGGCGAGCGCACGCTTGGCCGCATGGTGGATGTGGGGCGCAGCCTCCGCGACGTTCACGGAGCCGACGTACTGGTGATGGGATGCGCCGGAATGGCGCGCTTCCGCGCACCCTTGGAGCAAGAGCTCGGAATTCCGATCGTTGAACCGACGCAGGCGGCGGTCACGATGGCAATGGGTCGGGTGCGTCTTGGCTGGGGCGGACGGCCATTGAGCGGAACAGTGTCGTGAGGGGTTTCGAGGAGCAGGTGGCTGCGATCGTCGGCGATAAGAATGTCCTCGTCGATGATGCCGACAAAGCGCCATTCCTTCAGGACTGGCTTGGGAAATATCGCGGGAAGGCCGTGGCAGTCGTCAAGCCCGCGACAACGCAGGAGGTCGCGTCGGTGCTGGCCGCCTGCCGCGATTCCGGAGTTGCGGTGGTGCCGCAAGGCGGCAATACCAGCATGTCCGGGGGCGCGACGCCTGATGCCACAGGTGCTTCAATCGTGCTCTCGCTCACCCGCATGAACAAGATCCGCAATGTGGATCCTATCGGCAATACAATGACGGTCGAGGCCGGGGTGATCCTCGCAGCTGTCCAGCGGGCGGCGAAGGAAGCCGGCCGATTCTTTCCACTGAGCTTGGGCGCCGAGGGAAGTTGTACGATCGGCGGTAACCTCGCCACCAACGCGGGCGGCGTCGCGGTACTGCGTTACGGAACCATGCGCGAACTGACCCTCGGCCTCGAAGTGGCATTCGCGGATGGCCGAATTTGGGACGGCCTCAGAGCTTTGCGCAAGGATAATACAGGCTACTCCTTGCGTGATCTTATCGTCGGGTCGGAAGGAACGCTTGGTGTGATTACGGGAGCGGTCCTGAAACTGTTCCCTGAGCCCAAGGCGCGCGCCACCGCGCTTGTTTCTCTGCGCGATGTCGATTCTGCATTGTCGCTTCTTGCGCGAGTGAGAGAACGTTGCGGCGATCGGCTGACCGCATTTGAATTCATGGCCGGAGACTGTGTTGAACTGGTGGTCCGGCATGTTGCAGATGTGAGGCTGCCTTTCCCCGCCGTCCCGCCTGCGGCCGTGCTTGTTGAGCTTTCCGATACGGATGATGATACTGCGCTTGGTGCCCGGCTTGAGGCGTCTCTTGTCGATGCGGCAGAGGCCGAAATCATTTTCGACGCTGCAATCGCGCAGGATGCGACTCAGGCCAGAACCTTTTGGCGGCTGCGGGAGGGTATTTCAGAGGCTCTGGTTCGTGAGGGCAAGGCTGCGAAGCACGACGTGTCCGTCCCTGTTGCTCGGATGGCAGACTTTATGGCGAGCGCGAATGCGGCGGTTGCCGGGGTTGCACCGGGGGTTCGTCACGTCGTGTTCGGTCATCTGGGCGACGGCAATCTTCACTATAACCTACTGAAGGCGGAGAGTACGAGCGACGCCGACTTTGCCGCCCTCGCTCCATCGCTGACCCGGATCGTCCACGACCAGACTGAGCGCTGTCGCGGATCGATCAGTGCGGAGCACGGAATTGGGCAACTTCGCGTCAACGAGATTCCGTATTACAAGGCGCCGATCGAACTGGAATTGATGCAGGCTCTCAAATCCATTTTCGATCCAGCCGGCGTCCTCAATCCGGGCAAGCTTCTGCCGGGAACGTCAAGCACTAAGGAAAAGTCATGACTTTGCTGAACGAAAATGCGGCCGGCGTTTATGTGATCGCCGTGACACCATTTGCGGATAATGGTGCCCTGGACCTCGAGAGCACGGACCGGATGGTCGACTTCTATCTTGATAAAGGCGCAACGGGTCTGACCGTGCTGGGCATGATGGGCGAAGCACCCAAATTGACCGCTTCGGAATCGAGCGACTTCGTGAAACGCGTCCTGGCGCGCGTTGCCGGCCGGTTGCCGGTCGTCGTTGGTGTCTCGGCTCCAGGTTTTGCGCCCATGCGCGAATTGAGCGAGAGCGTGATGGGGGAGGGTGCGGCTGGCGTCATGGTGGCGCCGCCTTCCCATTTGAGAACCGATGATCAGATTTACTCCTATTATGAAATGGTGGCCGAGACGCTCGGGGCGACACCCTTCGTGCTGCAGGATTTCCCACTTGTCACCAATGTCCAGATTTCCGCTGCGGTGATCCTTCGCATCATCAAGGCGTTGCCGACCTGCGTGATGCTGAAGCATGAGGACTGGCCGGGCCTGGCCAAAATCACTGCCTTGCGGCAGGCAAGCGAGAGAGGCGACGTCCGGCGGATTTCGATTCTGGTCGGCAACGGAGGCATGTTCCTGCCGGAAGAAATGGGCCGCGGGGCTGACGGCGCGATGACGGGATTTGCCTACCCTGAAATGATGGTGGACGTGGCGGCGGCACATGCGGCCGGGAATGTCGAGCGGGCGCACGACCTGTTCGACGCCTACCTCCCGCTGGCGCGCTACGAACAGCAACCGGGGCTTGGGCTCACGATCCGCAAGTATACCCTGGCAAAGCGGGGCGCCATTGCATCCGGTGCGCTCCGCAAGCCGGGCGGAAAGTTGTCAAGCGCCGATATCGCCGATATCGAGCGCCTCGTCGCGCGGCAGGAGCGCCGTCTGCGAGACATCACCTGACGGCAGGTTTTATATCTCGCCGCGCACGCCCGTGTTGTCGAAGGTCGGGCGTGCTTACTTGTTCCGGGAACGAAGTGCGCGCTCAGCTCCGTCGACTTAATTTGCGCCAGAACTCAAGCCCGCACGCTCAGGTCTGAATCCGCCTCGATCACAAGATCTGTTGGTGAGGAAAGGCGCAGCCTCGTATGGGATAGGCCCGGCGACGAGCATCGATCCGCCGTCGAAAACGTTCGCCAGTGAGGATGTCGGCGTCGGGGGGTGCCTGTGGCGATGAAACCGTGAGGCTGATAGTACCTTCAATTCTGCTCGCTCAATTCGTAGAAAAGGTCCGGATATGACAGTGCTTGTGACGGGTGGCGCGGGATATATCGGAAGCCACATGGTGCTTGCTCTTGCGGATGCCGGACGCAAGGCCGTGGTGCTGGATAACCTGAGCACTGGCCTCCGTCGGACGGTCCCCCCGGAGGTCCCGTTCGTGGAGGGTGATTGTGGCGACGAGGCGCTGGTCGGTGAGATCGTCGGCGCCCACGGGATCACAGCCATCGCTCATTTCGCCGGTTCGATCGTCGTCCCCGATTCGGTCTCGGACCCGCTGGGCTATTATCTGAACAACACGGTGAAATCGCGTGCCCTGATCGCTGCGGCAGTGAAGCACGGCATCGGCAAGTTCATCTTCTCATCGACCGCAGCGGTCTATGGCGATGCTTCAGAAAACCCGATACCCGAGGCGGCATCCCTCCAACCGCTCTCCCCCTACGGGTCGTCGAAGCTGATGACCGAGACCATGCTTCGCGACACGGCAGCCGCCTATCCATTCAACTACGTGGCATTACGTTATTTCAATGTGGCGGGAGCAGACCCGCTTGGCCGCAGCGGACAATCCAGCCGGCGGGCGACGCATCTCATCAAGGTCGCCACGCAGGCCGCCGTGGGGGAGCGTCGTCACGTGGATATTTTCGGAACCGATTATGCCACCCCGGATGGGACCTGCCTGCGCGATTATATCCACGTCTCCGACCTCGCGGATGCGCATCTTCGCGCCCTCGACTACCTGACCGCCGGCGGAGCAAGCGTCGTGCTGAATTGCGGTTACGGAAAGGGGCATTCGGTTCTGGAAGTTATCGACGCGGTCAAGCGGGTGTCCGGAACCGACTTCCCGACGGTGCGAGGCCCGCGGCGGTCGGGAGACCCGGCGATGCTCATCGCGGGCGTCGATCGCATCGGCGCGGTGCTCGGCTGGCACCCCGCCCACGACGATCTGGAAGAGATCATCGCGCACGCTCTTGCCTGGGAGGCGCAACTCGCCCAAGCCAAGGTTCAATCGGGAGAGGGATCCTAGCGACGTGGCGAGGCGGCACGTGATCGCGGATCCTTGGCTGGATCTGTCTTCCTTTCAATTCTGCGGAACGCGCTCAGTTTGATCCCCATCTGGTCCGTCCCTTGCGTTTCAGAATGAATGCGTGGAATATTTCCCAGGAGCGGCCTTCGCCAAGCGAACGAACTTGATCCCCTTCTTGGACCAGTTGAATTCGACGCCACTGACTAACGGGTGACCACAGGACAGAGGGAAACGCGCTTTAGATGTCCGACGTCCTATCGACCGAGACCGATCCGCGATGGTTGCCAGAGAGAGAAGTTCGCGTCGGATCGTGTGGCATTGCCGGCGAACTTGAAGACCTGCTGGACCACGTTCGGTTAAGCTTCGGCGTCAGTCTTGCGTCAATCCATTCCGTCGATGATGGGGCCGTCAAAATCACCGCTCGTTCGGGCGCAGGGTTTACTTTGGCGGAGTGCGAGACCGTATTCTGTGTCCGTACCCGCCTTGCTGGACGCACTTTCGTGGTGCCGGATACGCATCTCGACGAGCGCTTCAACGGCGAGCCCCTTGTCAGCGGTGCGCCAGGCATCCGTTTCTATGCCGGGGTTCCGCTTTCGCGCGAGCCCGGTCGGATCATTGGAACCTTGGGGCTGTTCGATACCCGGCCGCGCCAGATGTCGGCCGCGCAGGCGCGCCGGCTTGCGGATCTCGCGGCCTGTGCCGCGTCGATTGTGGTTCGGCGACACGATGCCACGCTGATCACCCGTTTGAGAGAAGAGATTGACACCCAGGCGCGACTGATCAGCGAGCAGGCGGCATCCTTGGCTCATAGCCAAAAGATCTTCGAGCGAGCTTCCGCCGCCGCGAAAATCGGCGTTTGGGAATGCGATCTGCCGAGCGAGAGGCTTCATTGGACCGATGCCGTCTACGACATGTTCGACCTGCCGCGCGGATCGCCCTTGGAGCGGAACCAGGCGCTGCGATGCTATACTGAGACGTCGTTGAAGGCCCTTACCGCACTCCGCAGCCAGGCGATCAGGGAACGTGGCGGCTTCGGGCTTGATGCAGAGATTATCACCGAAAAAGGCCGCCGGCGTTGGGTGCGGATTACCGCGACAGTGGAGTGTGAGGGTGGTGTGCCGGTTCGAATTTTCGGGATGAAGCAGGACATTACCGACGAGAAGCTCTTGTGGGAGAGGACCCGATATCTGGCGGAGTTCGATGTTCTGACCAGGCTTGCAAACCGGAGCCAGTTCCAATCCCGGCTCTCGGACCTGATTGACGACGCACCGGAACGCAATGGCCTGGGCGCTTTGCTGCTGATCGACCTCGACGGCTTCAAACAGGTTAACGATACTCACGGTCACGCGCTTGGGGACGAGTGCCTGAAGGAGGTGGCTCTTCGTCTTGCCACTGTATGCCGAGAGGCGGAAATTGTTGCCCGTATTGGAGGCGACGAGTTCGCAGTGCTATTGGGATCGCATCTCGATCAAAGTGCCATCGCGCAGGTCTCTGAAACGATCCTGGGTGCGATGCGAAAGCCGATCGAGATCGGCGGCCACGCGCTGATGCTCGGGGCTTCGGTCGGCGTCGCACTTGTTGATGGATGCA
This sequence comes from Microvirga sp. P4_A5, assembly GCF_056402495.1. NCBI lineage: Bacteria > Pseudomonadati > Pseudomonadota > Alphaproteobacteria > Hyphomicrobiales > Methylobacteriaceae > Microvirga > Microvirga sp. P4_A5. The sequence goes on from NZ_JBFUHH010000056.1 coordinate 9,202, forward strand.
CGCCTGCAGAATTATTCATCCGGGCTGATACGGCGCTGTACGCGGCAAAAGCAGCGGGCAAGAACGCTTTCAAAATATGCTGCTAAACCGTGTCGTTCTGGAACGGCACTGCGATGAACTGCGGTCGTGTGCACGAATTGGCGGGCGCTACTGTATTCGTGGTCGGTGCGACGTGGAGCATTATCATGCGTCGCATGCGGCTGCCCTTCGATACCATGGTGGACGGTGGCGGCATTGGGGCTTGGCGGGCACCGCTTCGCGACGAGTGTATCACTTCCTGGAAAACAGACGCGGAAGCGGGACACTGTTCCCAAGCCTCGCGACGAAAATGATCTCGTGATGGATCGACCGGTCTACGCACCGGCACGTTCCGGCAGACCTTTCAGCCTTCGACGACCTCAGCTGGGTGCCGACACCGCTCCTCTAAAGGCAGTGCACATCCAGGGCACCCGGCGCAACTCAGCGTGCTACGTGCCGGCCTACGCGAGGGAAGGCCATCTCAGACCAGGACACTGGTCGACCTGGACGGTCTAGGGCCGGAGGTGGCGATCATCCACAAAGTTAAGTTCGCGCCTGAGGACCTCCTCCCGGTTCACGGCCTTGCCCTGGTGTCCGGTCGCTGCGCAAACATCAACCCGTATTCGTTTCCACGGGACCAGACCACCCGGGCGGAAGCGACAAAGCCTCTCCCAATCGTCAGTTCGAACTTCGATGGGATCACGACCGGTTGGGGAAACGAGATCCGGGCGCCGTTGTCTGACATATCTCGCACAGTGCAGTGAAGAGGCGGGGCGGCGTCATTTAAGATGATCAGCCCGCTTAAAGCGGTGGGCCACCGCTTGCCGAAACGACGATTTTCCATCCGGTCTTTCCGCAAAATATTTGACGCTGGACAATAGTCACAATCGAAGCGTCCTGGTCAAGACGTGAGATCGAGCCGGATCAGCGTGACGAAGCCGCCATGCCGCGTCGCGGCGATCCGGGCAGAGCACCTTTGAGCAAGACAGCGGAAGACGTTGAAGCAGCAGCATCGGTGCGGGTGCCGGCTATGCCAGACCCCGCACGGCCGTGACCGTTACAAGGAGTGCGCTCTGGACAAAGGCGAAGGCCGTCCATTGGCGCGATCGCCCAACCGGGTGCCGGTACACTTCCGAGGCCCATCGGAAGCAGGTTGGTCAAGATCGGTGCGCCGGTTCCGCCAGCAACCCTTGCGATCAGCTCCCGGCAGGTTCGGGTAGGGGAACGCGGGCTGGTCTCGTTGGGGGGATAGTGACTGGTGCGCTCAGCAATGGTGCGGAACCGTCGATGCTGATCACATGGAGGTCCTTTTCGCCCCGATCGGATAGCGTAAAGGATTCCGACCACCCCGCATTAAAATCCCCGTTCTCCATGACTATGGCATCCGTCGTAGTTAGGAATAATTAACCATAAGCATCCAGAGTGCGTGGTAAAGGCCTGATTGGGGGGCGGACCTGGGGCAAGGTTGCACCAACCATGCCCCAACTGTAGAAGCTTTCCCAATCTAAGTTTAGGTATGGCTTATGAAGCGCTCAGTCAGTTTACCGTTCGCACTCGATCTTATTGAACGGGCGATTGCGGCGACGTTTTTTGGCTTCTTCGCCCTGCGATTACTGAAGGCCTACTTGGCAACGGAGACAGCCGTCTATCTCCTGCTGTTGCTCTCCGAATGTCTCGTTATCGGATTTATTGTTGTCAGAAGGACAGCCAGCGAGGTTTCACTAAGCCCTATGGATTGGTGCGTCGCAGTGGCTGGAACCACCCTTCCGCTTCTGGTCACCCCTGGAGGAGAACCGCTAGCGCCGGTCGCCCTCTCGGGAACTCTCATGCTCGCAGGAGTGGCAATGAACTTTTGTGCCAAGCTCTCACTTCGGCGCAGCTTCGGGATCATCGCGGCGAATCGGGGCATAAAAACGCAGGGGCCGTACAGATTTATTCGTCACCCCATGTATCTTGGTTACGTGGTGACGCAGGTGGGGTTTTTGTTGGCCAATCCGCTACTCTGGAATTTGGCGATTTACGCCGCCGCTTTCGTGCTTCAGATTCTCAGGATCCTAGCCGAGGAACGTACACTTTTCCAAGATCCCATGTACAAAATCTATGCCCAGAAAGTTTACTATCGACTGATCCCGGGCGTTTTCTGAAGGCGCATTATGGAATATTTACCTGATCTCAAACGACTTCTGCTGCTGATTGTTGTGTTTGTTCCAGCAGAACGTCTTCTTGCAATGCGGCAAGGACAAAAGCTGTTCCGGCGGGGCTGGGCGAACGACTTTCTTTATTACATCGCCAACGGTCCCATTATAGCCATTGGTGTCTCGGTTATCGTTCTCGCCACCGTTGTGAGCGCCGAGTGGCTAGTGCCTGCGCCGATCAGGCGCGCTGTTGCGAGCCAACCATACTGGCTCCAGACACTGGAGGTTATCCTTCTGGCGGACCTCGGCTTTTACGCTGCCCATGTTGCCTTCCACAAAATCCCTTGGTTGTGGAAGTTCCATGCCGTGCATCACAGTATCGAGGAACTGGACTGGCTGGCAGCTCATCGTGTTCACCCGGTCGATCAGATCATCACCAAGGGAGTCTCCCTGCTCCCGGTTTTTGCCCTCGGTTTTTCTGAAATACCAATTGCTATTTTTGGGCTGATATACGGCTGGCACTCCATCCTACTTCACGCAAACATCAAGATCAGCTTTGGCCCTCTGCGCTGGCTGCTGGCCTCCCCGGAGTTCCATCACTGGCACCACGCCAATCACCGGGAAGCATATGACAAGAACTTTGCTGGACAACTCTCTGTCCTCGACGTTGTGTTTCGCACCGCCCATATGCCAAAGGGTCGGATGCCAAGCAGGTACGGGACGAATGACCCGGTTCCTGCCAATTACCTTTCGCAGTTGGCGTATCCGTTCCGGCAAAATACCCGCTCCAGGGGAGGCAAACCGAATGCCTCGCCGGAGGAAGCTACGGACTTGTAAAAATTGTCCTTACACTAGGCACATGCCGACGAGAACGCTTGCTCGTAACTCTGTGTCTTGACCATGAACCAAGGGCCAAGGTATCAGGATAATATATAGCCAGCCGAGGGAAGATGAACTATTCCGAACAAAATGGCAGTATACAGAATGTAGCCAGCTGGTTGCTTGTTGGCATCATTGCTGCGGTTGATGCTGTTTGGATTATATTGTCCGATTTCCTCATTGACTTTTCAGGCACTCAAGATGCTCTCTTGGGCATTCTGGCACTCTGCGGCCCTCTTTGGTATTACCGGACTTATCGCTGCGATGCTAAGATTGTAGCCGCGCTGTCAAGCGTTCTGCTGCTCACTATCTTTACGGCAGTAACCGCACCACTGTCGTATCTCTCCGCAAGTCTCGCCTTGCCGTTTTGGGACGCAAAATTCTACGCATGGGATAAGAACCTTGGTCTCGATTGGCTAGCATACCTTGCCTGGGTCAATGACTATCCTTTCGTCGGCATGCTACTCAAGATCGCTTATGCAAGCTTACTACCCCAGATGATTATTTCCTGCTTGGCGCTTGGTTTCACAGSGCGGTTCTTTCAACTAAGCAGCTTCATCTTGGCAGTCATTCTGTCAGGCGTGTCATGTATTCTCATTTCGGCAATGATGCCCGCGATGGCGATGTATGTTCATCTTGGACTCCAACCGGCGGATTTTCCCAATCTTTCCCCCACTGCCGCGTATGTTCACGTTGAACACATTCAAGGATTAAGAGACGGAACGCTACGGGCCTTGAATCTCGATGCGGCGGAAGGGATCATTACTTTTCCGAGCTACCATGCGGCGCTGGCCGTCATCTTCATGATAGCATTCTGGTCGGTTCCGCTTCTGCGCTGGCCGGGCGTAGTCCTTAACCTAGCCTTGATTGCTGGCACCCCCATTGACGGCGGCCACTACTTTGTCGATTTAGGCGCGGGTATAGTTATTGCAATTCTATCTCTTTTGATAGCTCGTAGCCTGAGTCAGCTCCTTGCACACTGGCGGTATGCTCGACGAGTGCCAGTGCCGCGCTTCAGGTCAGGGAATKCCTAAGAGGTGGGCTTCAGATTTCAACCACAAGCCCGGCGAGTATTGCCCCGGGGGCATGTCGAGGCGGTGCCTCACCGTTGCCACCGCGTTTGCCGACGCCCACCGTTATCGGGTGGGGGGCTCATCGCCACATTGTCCAAACTTGAAATAGTCAGGCTGCGGCTTAAGCTTTCCCCGCACTCTCTCGCCACCGGCCACATTCCATGAAAAGACTTTGTGTTATATTGGGGTTCTTGGCAGCGGGTCAGGCCCACGCGCGGGATTTTGAAGCCGGCCGACAGGGTTGGCAGCTCGAACGCCTGTCCGATGACTTTGTGCTTCTGCGGACGGACATCACAGTCCCTGAACAGGGCAAGCGTCGGGACAGGCAGGGCCTGCTTTTCCTGACCTGTGAGCGGGGCGTCCGCCGGGTCCGGTTCCAGATCGGCGACATCCCCCGTAGTCCCAGTATTAACGCGTCGTCCCAAGGCAGTGCCATCGTGCGCGGGTGGTCTCTGGATCAGAAAGCTCCATCGCTCCCAATCTATCCGGCGGTGCTCTTTTTTGACGATGGGAGCTTCGAGTTCCGGGAAAAGACAGGCTTCAGCGATTCCATGATGCGCGGAATCCTGAACATTCTTCGCAAAACTCCCGAACGCCTCGAGATCGTTCTATTCAAGGGCACTGAAACGCGGGCATTCCGATCCGCGACAGCCATACAGTTAAGATTGCATGGCCTCGCTCAGGATCTTGGAGATATCTACGGCTTCGAGGGTCTCTGTTTTCATGCCAGTCGGTAGGGGCTACCTCGGAAGGAGTTCTCCCAATCCACTGTGGGCTTCACGGTTCTGGCACATCTCGAGTTGCTGAAGACTGTGCATCGGCCCAAAATAAAGCGAAGAAGCGGCGGACGGGGCAGCGCCGCTGGCTGGTCGTGATCCGCTCAAGCGGGCCGTCGGGACTTTACGAGAAGGGTGACCACGGTGATCGCAATCGCAACCATTGCAAGGTAGCCAATCGTGATGGTGCTTGATCTTGCTGTACAGCTTGAACTCAGAAAACTGATATTGAACCCGTTGACTCCGACGCAGACGGCGTCTCCGATGGTTGATGCGATGTTGTTCATCAGTCGCCTCCCGTGCCTTGATGGTATTTGATCTTGGGAAGGTTGCAAAACTCGGCGCACGGATCCCAGCCAGGACTAGGTCATATGGCCGAATGGACCCAGTCATTCTGTTGCGTAAAATCGGAGCACGAAAGACTGCGACTTTGTTTGGCATATCCAGGGTCTGCTACCCATGCCGAACCTGCGAAGTCCCGTCCAAGGTCAAGGATCAGACGTCATGAAGTCTTTTGTCTCGCATTTCATGAAGAACGAAGCCGGAGCGGCCGCCATCGAATACGGGGTTATAGCTGGCCTTGTTTCCGTCGTGATCGTGGGCGCGCTGATGCTTATGGCTCCGCAGTTACATAGCCTGTTCGGGAGCATCAGGGATGCAGTCATTGCTGCGTTGACGGGCTAGCGTTCAGAGAGGCTCTACCTCCTGATGCAAAGTCCCGTTCCTCTTGTCCTAGCCTGGTAAATTGTTGAATCGCTACCTTGCGATGGCTGCAGGCGTCGACCGAACGGTCTAAGCCTTACGAACGGACTAGGTCATATGGCTGATGTTGCATGGGCGGAGGCCTAGACCATTAAGCCGAATCGACTCAGTTGGCAGATTAGAGACAAATAGGGCAACACAAGGGCTGGGGATCTGGTTCTATGAATTCCAGATCAGGAACTTGTGCCGAGGCTGCGGGGTCAGCAGCGCAATTCCATCCAGGTCAAGGATCTAACATCATGAAGTCTCTTGTTACGCGGTTTGTGAAGGACGAATCTGGCGCGACCGCCATCGAGTACGGCCTTATCGCCGGTCTCATCTCAGTTGTGATTATTATCGCAGTGACCTCTGTCGGTACTAAACTGTCCACTACCTTCACTTCGGTGGCCACTGCGCTAACACCCGCGCCTTAATAGGTCGCTTCCATCAGAGGCGGAGAGGTCGCAACCCTCTCCGCTGTGGCGCAACTAACTCCCCTACGCGGGCGTAGTCAAAAAGTTTTTTGATGATGATGTCCGCCGCCGCGTCATACGCCGCAAGTTTATGCTTCATCGTGGGGATAGTTTGGGCGGGCTCGGCCGACCTCGTGACGATGAAGATCCGCAACGAGCTTGTGCTGTTTCTTCTGGCGAGTTACGCAGCCTTGGCGCCGCTCTCCGGTATTGGGTGGACGGACATCGGTTGGAGCGTTGCACTCGCCGCCGGCGTTCTGATTGGAATGTTCGTTCTGTTCGGGCTCGGCTGGATCGGTGGGGGCGACGCCAAGTTCGCGGCAGTGATTGCATTGTGGCTCGGCGCGGATCACGCTCTCGCCTACGTTCTCTATACGGCCTTGTTCGGGGGAATGCTGACGATCGCGCTTCTTCAGTTTCGCTTAATGGTATTGCCCGCACAATGTCTGACCGTGCCCTGGATCACACGATTGCATGCACCCGAGACCGGTGTTCCTTATGGAGTCGCTATCGCGATTGCGGCGCTTGTTGTCTTCCCGGCGACGCACTGGATGAAAACTCTGGCGTGACGTGAACACGAGACGAGATCCCGCCATGAATTTCCTTCGCTGACCAAAGACGGGGTTTCGACCATGCTTCGAGTTATCATCCTTCTTGTTGCAATCGGCGCCGGCGGCCTTGCTGGTTGGCTCGTGCTGTCGAGCCGGACCCCCGAGGCTGCGATTGCGCCGGCTGCGCCGGTTGTGCAAACAACGGTGGACGTACTGGTGGCAGCCAGCGAGCTGATTCAAGGTCAGGCCCTCGATGAGAAGAGCCTGCGCTGGCAATCCTGGCCGAAAGATTCCCTCAGCGTCGGGTCTATCAGCCGCGAAGCCAAGCCCGATGCCGTGACCTCCTTCACCGGAGCCCTCGTGCGCAGCCATTTCGTTGCCGGTGAACCGATCCGCGAAGAAAAGATCGCGCGCGGTGCCGCCGGCATGCTCGCCGCCATGCTGCCGCCCGGCAAACGCGCCGTGGCCATCCGCGTCTCCGCTGAAAGCACAGCCGGTGGCTTCATCTTGCCCAATGATCGGGTCGACGTGATCCAGAACATCACAAGTTCGGGCGGAGGGAGGCCCGAGAACACGAGCCGCACGCTTCTCAGAAACGTTCGCGTGCTGGCGGTCGATCAGAAGGCCGACGAAACCAAGGGCCAGTTGGTGGTCGTAGGCAAGACGGCGACGTTGGAAGTCAGCCCACCCGAGGCAGAAATCATTGCGTCGGCCCAGGCCGCCGGCACCCTCTCACTCGCCCTGCGCTCCATCGCGGATCTCGACGAAAAGTCGGTCTCCGCCCGGGAGAGCAGTGTCAATGTGCGCGTCTTCCGTGCCGGGAAGAGCGAGGATGTCAAGGTCTGGAGCGAGGGCACGGCTATTCAATGATGCACAACGCCGAAGGCGTTACGGGGACGAGTGAGCGTAAATGAACGACTTCGTATCGACGACACGAGCAGAGCCTCTCGGCACAGACACGGTTGAAGCGCGATCCCTTGCGCAGCGGCTGGAGGCGATGACGACGGCGCTCCCAGAGAGCGCGCATCGTCGGGAAACAACGCGCATCCCGCACATCCGCATCGAAGCTTTTTGCGATAGTCCCGATGTCGCGACGGCCATCGAGAGCGCGGCTGCCGACCGCCTCATGTCGCGCGCGCACGTCGCCGTATATGCCGGCGGCATCGCTGCCGCGGTCCTCCGCTACTCAACGGAATCAACGCCGCAGCTCATCGTCATCGAGAGCCGGTCGACGCCCGAGGGATTCCTCGCCCAACTCGATAGATTGGCCGAGGTCTGCGATCCCGGCACCAAGGTGATGGCGGTCGGACACGCGAACGACGTTTCTTTTTATCGCGAGTTGACCAAGCGGGGCGTCAGCGATTATCTGCTTGCGCCACTCGACGCCGTGTCGTTTATCGTTGCGGTTTCTGGAATATACAGTGAGCCGTCATCGAGCAAGCTCGGACAGGCATACGCCTTTGTGGGCGTCAAGGGTGGCGTCGGGTCCTCGACCATCGCGCACAATGTGGGGTGGACGATCGCGCGGCAACGCGCCTCCGACGTCGTGATTGCAGATATGGATCTCGCCTTTGGCACCGCGAGCCTCGATTTCAAGCTGGACGCCGGACAGGGCGTTGAGGAAGCCATTTCGGATGCAACGCGGCTGGACGAGGTTCTGCTCGACCGCCTGCTTGCCAAGTGCGGCGATCACCTCAGTCTCCTTCGCGCGCCCGGCACGCTCGACAAGTGTTATGATCTTTCCGAGGACGCGATGGATCCGCTCATCGAGATCGCGCAAGCAAGCGTACCGTTCCTGATCCTCGACATGCCGCATGTGTGGAATGCGTGGGCGCGAAAGGTGCTGGTCGGCGCCGACGAGATCATCATCACGGCCGTTCCCGATCTTCCCAATCTGCGCAATGCAAAGAGCCTCATCACATTCCTGAGGCAGGCTCGGCCTCATGATCCACCACCAAAGCTCATCTTAAACCAGGTTGGAATGCCGAAGCGGCCGGAGATTAAGCCCGCAGAGTTCTCCAAAGCCGTTCAACTTGAACTGCTTGCCTGTATCCCTTTTGATCCGCACCTATTTGGAAAAGCCTCCAACGAGGGTCAAATGGTCGGCGACGTCTCAGCGAAAGCGCCGGCATCGAAAATATTTAACGAGATCGCAGCCATCATCGCACCCCACCAGTCACGCCGCCCCAAAGGGCTGTTCAGTCTCGGGTTGATGATGAAAAAGATGAAGCTCGGGGCAAAGAACGCATAGATCCAGGCCGCCGCGAACCGACGCGCAACAGGACAGGGAATCTCGATCATGTTCGGCAAACGAACCCTCCAGAGTGAAAGGCCGGCCGGAACTCCGCTGCCGCAGCGGGCGCCAAACGTCGAAACGCTGGAGCGGTCTCAGGATGCAGCAGTCGGCAAGGCGCCCACGCTGATCCGGTCGAACGGCTCCCGCGCTCCTGCTTCCACTACGAAGGTCCCGCGGACGTCGGACGCCGCAATTGCGCCCCGCCCCCAGGCCGCGAAGTCGGACGATTACTACCTGCTAAAAGGCCAGGTTTTTGCCGCATTGGTCGAGGCGATTGACGTTTCGCAGCTTGCAAAAATGGAGGTTATCCAAGCGCGGGACTCCATCGGGGAGATCGTCACCGATATTGTCACGGCGAAAAAGGTCGTGATGTCGATTTCGGAGCAGGACGATCTCCTCCGCGACATCTGCAATGACGTGCTTGGCTATGGACCCCTCGAGCCACTGCTGGCCCGTGACGACATCGCCGACATCATGGTGAACGGCGCCAATGAGGTCTTCATTGAAGTCAACGGCAAGGTACAAAGAACCGATATCCAATTTCGGGATAACGCTCAACTGCTCCATATATGCCAGCGCATTGTCAGCCAAGTCGGTCGACGGGTCGATGAGTCCAGTCCCATCTGCGACGCGCGCCTCGCCGATGGCTCGCGCGTCAACGTCATTGCGTTTCCCTTAGCCATCGACGGTCCGACACTAACGATCCGCAAGTTCAAGAAGGACAAGCTCACCCTCGATCAACTCGTCAAATTTGGCGCCATTTCGCCGGAAGGCGCGGAAATTTTGCAGATCATCGGGCGGGTCCGGTGCAACGTCCTTATCTCCGGTGGGACTGGCTCGGGTAAGACGACATTGCTGAATTGCCTGACCGCGTTTATCGAACCGGCCGAACGCGTGATCACGTGCGAGGATGCCGCCGAGCTGCAGTTGCAGCAGCCACACGTTGTCCGCTTGGAGACTCGCCCCCCGAATCTTGAAGGCGAGGGCCAGGTGACGATGCGCGATCTCGTCAAAAACTGCCTGCGCATGCGCCCCGAGCGCATCATCGTCGGCGAAGTGCGCGGCCCCGAGGCCTTCGACCTACTCCAGGCGATGAACACCGGGCATGACGGCTCGATGGGCACGCTTCACTCCAACTCGCCGCGTGAGGCCCTCTCCCGTCTTGAATCCATGATTACAATGGGCGGATACTCGTTACCGTCGAAAACTATCCGCGAAATGATCGTTTCCTCGATCGACGTGATCATTCAGGCCGCGCGCCTGCGGGACGGATCGCGCCGGATTACACATATTACCGAGGTTCTTGGTCTTGAAGGAGATGTCGTTACGACCCAGGATCTGTTTATCTATGATCTGCTCGGCGAAGATGCGCAGGGCAATGTCATCGGACAGCATCGTTCGACCGGCGTCGGCCGGCCGCGTTTTTGGGATCGGGCGCGTTATTATGGCGAAGAAAAACGCCTTGCGGCGGCGCTCGACGCGGCCGAGAAAGTTGCGCTGTGATGCCGGCGCGCTTGGGAGCTAAATGAATGCTGCCGCCGGAGCTTGTTCCCCTCTTCGCAGCCGTCCTCGCAGCGCTCTGTGTCGGCGGTCTCGTTATCTCGGTGCTCTATTCGCGCATAGGCCGGCGCTCGGAAGCCTCCAGGAGGCTCGCTGCAATTGCGACCTGGGACGGCCCCGTTGGCCGCGCCGTAGGTACCGATGAGGGTGGCAGGAAGCGTTCGATCGAAACAACGCTGCGAAACCTTGAGGAACAGCAGAAGGCCAAGCAGGGCGTCAAACCGTCGCTTACAATTCGGATGCGTCAGGCGGGTCTGGGCTGGAGCAAGAAAACGTATTTCCTTGGCTGTATCATCGCCGCCGGCTTTTCCTTCGTTGTTGCGACGGCGGTCTTTGGCGTCAGTCCGCTTCCTGCGCTCGCATTCGGGTTCGCGGGTGGAATTCTATTGCCGCACTTCTACGTGAACAAGAAACGTGCCCGTCGTTTCCAGGCGTTTACAGCCGAATTCCCGAATGCTGTCGACGTGATTGTACGCGGTGTCAAAGCCGGTTTGCCGCTCGTTGACTGCCTGAGAATGATCGCGAGTGAAGCCAACGAGCCAGTGCGCAGCGAATTCAAGACCATCCTTGACGATCAGACCCTCGGCGTTCCGATCGATCAAGCCGTGCAGCGGCTTGCGGAGCGCATCCCGGTCGCCGAAGCCAATTTCTTTGCCATCGTCATCTCGCTACAGAGCCGCTCGGGCGGCAGCCTCTCCGAGGCTCTCGGCAACCTCTCAAGGGTCCTGCGCGAACGCAAGAAGATGGCCGGCAAGATAAAGGCGATGAGCTCAGAGGCGAAAGCCTCGGCTGGCATTATCGGCTCCCTTCCCGTGGTCGTTACCTGTTTCCTGTATCTCTCGTCACCTGACTACATCTCGCTTTTGTTTACCACTTTTGCCGGCAAGATGGTCCTTGCGGGTGCCGCGATCTGGATGGGTTTTGGCATCCTGATGATGCGCAAGATGATCAATTTTGACTTCTGAGGATCGCAATGAATAGCGGCCTGCTCATCGCGAACATGGACCTTCTCATCGCGCTATCGGCGGCGATTGCCGTCGTGGCCGCGATCTTTGTGGTGTCATGGCCGTATTTTGCCCGCGATCACCTGACCGAGCGCATGATTCAGGTCACCAATGAGAACGAGCGCATTCGCGTGCGCGAGCGCAACCGTTTGAATGCCCAAAGCAAGCAGATTTCGCTCAGGACCGAACCGAAGCGATTTTATAAACTCGTCGTCGATCGTCTCAATCTCGCTGGAACGGAGGACAGCGAGACGGTCAAGAGGCTTCGCATGGCCGGTTATCGTGGCGAGGGCCCCATTGCGGCCTATCTTGCCATCCGGCAGCTTGCCCCTGTGGGTATGCTGGTTCTGGCCGCTTTGTATGTCTTCGTGATCCTCCACCTTGATTACCCACTGGCAGTGAAGATGGCGATCGTTATGGCAGCCGCCGGCCTTGGCTATTATGCCCCGTCAATTTATCTGAAAAACAAGATCGCAAAACGGCAAACCTCGATCCGCCGCTCGTGGCCTGACGCCCTCGACCTATTGCTGATCTGCGTCGAAAGCGGCATGGGAATCGAAGGCGCGCTTCGCAAGGTCTCCGGCGAGATTGGCTCGCAATCGGTAGAACTGGCCGAAGAGTTGGGATTGACGACGGCCGAATTGTCGTACTTGCAGGATCGGCGCAAAGCTTACGAAAACCTCGCCGAGCGCACGGGCTTGGATGGCGTCAAAGGTGTCGTCACCAGTCTCATCCAATCGGAGAAATACGGCACCGCGCTCGGCCAATCGCTTCGTGTTCAAGCGCAAGAGAACCGGGACATGAGGATGAATGAGGCGGAAAAGAAGGCCGCCGCTTTGCCACCGAAGCTCACGGTGCCGATGATCATCTTTTTTCTTCCCGTTCTGTTCGCGGTCATTCTGACGCCGGCGATCATTCAGGCGATGGGCGTCTAGCCCCGAACCCAGGGTGACGCGAGATCGTTATGTCGGCGGCCCCTTTCCAAGCAGAACCGTCGGTCAGATTATGGCACGATCGAGGGGAAGCACGCTGATGCGGACAGCGGGATTGACGTCTGATAGATCAGAACGTTCAACTGGTACGTCATTGTTGCATTCACAAGCGTGCCGCAAGCCGCCGTCTTATCCGGTGGCGTGAACACGGGAGCGGGGGCCGGCGCGTAATAGTAAGTCGCGATAGCAGGGCAGCCGCTTGCGATCGCCTCACACCGAGCGCTCTTCTCGACGGCATAGTTGAGGTTCGCTATGGTAAAGCCAAGTAGCGACAGATGAAAGATGCCAAGCACCAGCGCCAGGAAGACCGGCGCAATCATCGCGAACTCTACAGCAGTCGCGCCGCACTCATCTCTTCGCAGTTTTGTTGTTCCGTTGTGGAAAATTCTCATAGCAGACGCATGTGAGTTGTCTTGGTGATGGTGGGAGCAAACAATCGCCCTACCGTTAAGTCGAGAAACAACGGCTGGTAGGCGTAAGTGACACCAATCGAGATGTAATCTCCCGGCTGTCCGGCCTGTGCACCGGTAATCGTACTGCAATTGGCAGGCTTGCTGCTGAGCGCAATTCCACCCTCCGGTATCAGCGCGTTGGCGGTGTTGAGGCAATAATAGCGTTCTAGCGGCGCGTTCGCGAGGGTTACCTTGTCGCCCAGCGTGGTGCTCTTGATCGCCGCCGCCACGGCCGTGTCCAGTGCCGGGCATTTGGTCGTTGCGGGCAATTCCTTGTTCGGGTCACACGTCTTCCATGCCGCCTGCGCACCGACTTGGGCGGCGTTTTGCACTTGCATCACCGTGTAAGCATAGCGGGCCACCTCGATCCCATTCATCAGGAGAATGCACAGGACACCGGCAACCAGCGCAAACTCGATTCCCGCCACACCCCGGTGATCGGTCAAGAGCGACCGGAAGTGCCTGCTGGCCTTGCTGCGTGTCATGACCCAATCGAATCCCATAATGCGTGACACGTGCAGGAATGCATCGACTTCTTCATCTACATGACCAATGTTCCACGGCCCGTTGGAGCGGTGCCGGTGGGCAAGTTGAGACCAGCCTCGCCGCAGTTACCGTGCGCCAGGATTGCACCCGTGCCGTTGATGACCAGATCTTTGACAACCAAACCAAAACACGACTGGCCGTTACTCGACTTGTTAATCGCGCCACTCAGGGTGACGTTCGATTGGGGTAAATAGACCATGCCAGAGAGCTTCCAAGTCGGGCTATTACCGGCCTCCTTAATATCGACGCCAGTGGTCAATTTCGGATCCTGATAAATGGCCATCCCTTTCCAGATCCCGGTTTTCGGGGCGCTGAAGTCGAGCGTGCCATCTCCGGTCGGAGCGTGGGTGTAGCTACCCGCGGTTCCGGTGAAAACGATTGTGAGGGCAGAATTGGCGGTGGTGCTCAATGTATGACCGTCGGGTTTTTTCCCGGTATAGAGCTGTCCATTCCAGATCACGAGGACGACGCCCTCGGCGGGGGTCGTTATCGGGACATCCCCATTCAGCACCACGTCGCCGCAGACGTTAAAAACCCCGCCGGCTGCGAGAGCTGCCGGAGCCGGCGGCCATGTATTCCCGGCAGGAAAGCCCGGCATTCCCATCTGAGGGTAAACGCCGCCGCACGGATCCGCTGGAATGTTCGAGGCCAAGTAGGCGTAGGGGTCGGCCAGCTTCGGCACGTTGGAACGTTGGACCACGCCGCAGCCATTGTTGGTGCCGGCGGCGTCGCCGTAATCGGCGCCGAGATTGTTGCCGTTGCATTTCGCGTCTGCGTTCGACATGGTGTTGCATCCGCTCAGGTTTGCCATCGGGGCGCCGTTTGTGCCGAACGCGATACCGGTTTCTCCCAACGCCAATATGCAATACTCCCTTGGCATCAGGTCGAGGCGAGCAACTGCAGTCGCGCTGAGTTTGGTCTGCGGCTTTCCGTCGACGGTCGCGCTGCCGGTGTAGCCGACCATCTGCGACAAGAACAAGGGGACGTAACCCGTGACCGTCGCACTGTAGCAATTGGCGCCACCGGCCGGGCAGGGTGCGGTATTCGAGGCCGTGACGGTGATATTCTTTAAGCCGTCCACAAACCCGTATTTCGCCGCGGCCGCTTTTGCTTCGGCGCCGTAACTTGCAGTGCCGTTCGTCGCGGCTGCGATCGCCGCGGAATCGGCGGCGTTCTGCATCGAACGCTGGGCGAGATACCAGTAGGAGACTTCCACCCCCAGCCCGGTGACGCCAATCAGGGCAGGCAGCGCCAGAGCGGTCATCACCGCGATGCTACCGTTTCGATCATGATGGAAGGCGACCACGCGCGACCGAACTGCCCGATATGCTTTTCTGATCGGAACGAAAGCGAGCGAATTCATGATGAGGCCCCTACAGCCATTGCCCGTATGCGCAACTGCGTTTCCTGAGCCGCAAGCCGCCGCCAGCACCAGGAACTCACGTCTGTCATACTGATCCGAGTTTTTCTGATAAAACCGTAGCCCCTGGAAACAGAAGCGGCATTGTAGTCAGTTTATCTCTCCCGCGCGGAAGAGATAAACATCGTGATGATTATATTACCGAAACGGCGACAGAAGACAATCCGACTGACGTCGGCCGGTGACTGAAATCTGAAGAATCATACTAAAGGGCAGCTGCGTGAGGCCGCCGATCGAAAGAGTTTGCCTGGTTTAACACCCGGCGAAATTGGGAGAGCCATCTCAGCAACATTGGAACAATCGATACAAGGACGCAACTGCGCAAGTAATTGCCGCGTTCCTGACCTCGAAAGTCTGCGTCAGACTGCCGGATGATTCAGGTGGAGGCGATTGCAAACTGCTTTGGACTTAACGCACGAAGTTTATCGAGGCGCGCTTAATAGCCGAGCGCCGAATGCACGTCGTGCTCAGTCAGCATGGATGGGCGCGGCCTCATGTGGACTGCGGCTCAAGTGGGAGACATTGAGCGCAAAATTGGGGCGCGCGCAGGCGACCGCAGCCGCCGCGCGATTGTTGACGCCGAAGTGCCGGAAGATCGCAGCGACGTGAATCTTGACCGTGCCCTCGCCAAGCCTGAGAGCTGACGCGATCTCCTTGTTCGGCTTGCCCTGGACCAGCAGCTCAAGAACGTCCCTTTGGCGCGGGGTCAGAGGGCCGCGCGCCGCGATATCGGATGACGCTCCCGGTTCGGCCAGCCGGATGACGGATTGCGGAAGTCTGGGCGCTACTTCGGCCAAAGACGGGGGTACATAAATCCCTCCGTCGAGGATGAGGCGGAGAGCTGACGTCAGCGTTACGACGCTGACGTTCTTAGGCACGTAACCGTGCACACCTGCTTCCAATGCCGAAAGGACGTTACGCCTCGAATCCGAGTTCGAAATCACAGCCACCTTCGTCGCCGGGTAGCACTCGCGAATGATCCGAAGGCCGACTGCGGCGCTCATCCCCGGCGTCGAAAAATTCATGATGGCGATCGACACTTCAGGATGCCCGCGGAGATACTCCGTCGCCTCGTCGAAGGAGTGCGCCTCGATCACCTCGGAGAAGCCAAGTTCTCGCGTGAGAAGCGCACTGACCGCCATTTGGAAATAGACGTCGTTATCAGCAATGAGGGCGCTGCGGACAGTCTTTGTCACGGGATGYTCCTGGGGGCGAAACATAGTTACTCAACCTGACGATTGTGGTGATCAGCTGCACAGCGCTGCACACCAAGTTTATTGATAGCCCGAAAGAGAGTTATGATATTTTGCAACGCATCCGCTTGGCCCGCACTTTTCAGGCTATAATATTCCTATGAATATTAAGACATCCCTAAAGTCAAGGAGTTCGTCTGCCGCAACCTCACTTGCGAGCTTGGCCGTCCGCGTTTGTCGGCGCAAGCTAAATCAGCGCCGCCTGGGTAATCCTTGAGAGGTAACGACTAGAATCGGGATGCCCTGCATAAATCTTGCGCCGTTGTGGAACCATTCTGAACGCTTGTTGGAAAGGCGTAAGTTTCCGTTAACCATTTTAAAACATAAGAGAATCGGTTAACGAATTTTCAACAGCGGTTGCTGGGGGCAAGATGGCAGTTTCGAGAAGGTTGGCGCTTGCTACCGCCGCCATATTCGCGCTCGGGAGCCCATCCTCGATCGTGGCCGGAACGGGCGTCATTGGTCCCGTCGTAGCTCAGAGTGGAACCGGCGCTCCCCGCGCGAAACTCCTGCGCGTCCGGGTGTCGGTTAACAAGTCCCAGGCCGTCCGGCTCGAATATCCCTTTACCGACGTCCTCGTCGGATCTGCTGAAATCGCTGACGTCATTCCCCTGAGTGACCAGAGCCTCTACATCCTCGGCAAGAAGACCGGCACGACCAATGTTTCCGTTCTCGACAGTTCGAAACGCGTCATCGGCGTAGTCGACGTCGAAGTTGGACCGGATACAGGCAGCGTCGCGGAGAAGCTTGCGGCAGGTGCCGGGCCCGGCGGAATTCGTGTCCGCAGCAGCGGGGACCAGCTGATCCTTGAAGGCACGGCTTACGATGCGCCGACGGTCGACCGGGCGGTGGAGATCGCGCGGGCCAATTCACCGGGCGGGGTTATCAATGCCACGCGAGTGGCGTCGCCCCAGCAGGTGATGCTTAAGGTCCGCTTCGTCGAGGTGAACCGGAATGCCGGGCGTGAATTCGGTATCCGCTCCGATTATCTGGGACAGACTCGTGCTGCGCGGATCGGGCGCGGCGCCTCTGACGGCACCCCGGCCGGCAACCCGCTTCTCGACACCCTTCTTGGTTCGGCGCAACCCTTTGCAACAATCCTCGCCCGTTTCGCCAACAATTCACGACTGCTCGACCTCACGATCGACGCGCTTGAATCGAAGGGCCTTGTCCGGCGGCTGGCGGAGCCGAACCTTGTGGCCATGTCCGGTGACAGCGCCGAGTTTCGGGCTGGTGGCGAAATCCCTATCCCGATCGCATCCACAACGCAGAACGGCATCCCGACCATCACTGTCTCCTACAAAGAATTTGGCGTGAAACTCAATTTCACACCGACGGTGCTGTCGAACGGCCTGATCAACCTGAGACTTGAGCCGGAAGTGAGCGATATCGACCCAACCGTTTCTATCACAACCGGCGGGATCACCATTCCGGGCTTGAGCGTGCGCCGGGCGAAAACGACGGTGGAACTTCGTGATGGACAAAGCTTCGCCCTGGCCGGCCTCCTCCAGAACGTCACGGAGCGTAACATCGAGCAGTTTCCGTGGTTGGGCTCGATCCCGGTCATCGGGGCGCTGTTCCGCAGCACCGAGTTTTTGTCGCGCGAGACGGAACTCGTGGTCATCGTGACGCCCCACCTTGTCACGCCGGCACGGGCCGGTGATAGGATCGCCACTCCGCTTGACTCGACATTGCCCTCCAACGACCTGGATCTGTTCCTGACCGGCAAGACGGAAGTCGAGAAGCCTCGCGATCCCTCGACCGCAACTCCGATGCAGCAATGGATCATGGCCAACGGCGCGGTCATCCGCGGACCCTACGGCCACATCCTGACAGAACCTCCAGTGGCACCGGTGGCAGTGGTTCGGGTGCGCCCGAAACAGATCCAGGCGGCGACGATCTCGACGAAATACTGAAAGCGCTTCTCTCGACCCGTCCACCCACTGCACCGGTGCCACCTGAATGAATGATGCGCTGAATATTCATCCCCAACCACGGAGTGAGCCGGTGAACTTCATCGCAAAGGCTCGGGCAGCGCTCGTTTGCGTCATCGCCGCGGCCAGTGTGAGCGGATGTGCCGAGTACATCGACCGAAATAATACGATTGCCTTCAGTGCAGGCAACGCGGTGCAAACCAACATTGTCACGCATGTGA
>NZ_JBFUHH010000057.1:0-27384 GCF_056402495.1 Microvirga sp. P4_A5
CTACGGGCATATTGTCTTCGATCGCCGGCACTCCGATGTCAGTCTCGTGGAATGGGGTCCCATCGAGAGCCGTGAATTCGAGACCTGGTCTCTCGCGTACCTGTCCCAGGGCGACGATTCCGATGTCGCGTTGCTGGACGAGCTTCGTCTGGGAAACACGCTGAAGCAGGAAAGCGTCGTGGAGCGCCTCGCAACCCTCCTGAAAAAATGAGGTCTTGGGGCGGTTCCGATCGACGCCCGCCCCCAGTGCTGCGTCCGCTGCATAGCAAGCGGGACATCGCCTTTAGATGTGCTTGCCCCCTCCATACGGATCGGCTACCCACAGCTCCATAAATTCCCCCGACCGGCGAACCTCGGTACGGAGTTCCGCAGGGAGAGCACCTTCTCCACATGCGCGGCTGCACTAGGTAATGCCCGGCCTCCTGTTGAAAGGGCGAAGACGCATGAGCGCGAATGACGCAACGCTGAATTTCGAGGACCAGAACGTCGACCTGGCGGTGAAACACGGCACCATCGGTCCGAGCGTCCTGGACATCTCGAAGCTCTACGCCCAGACCGGGGCCTTCACCTATGATCCGGGCTTCACCTCCACCGCGAGCTGCGAGTCGAAGATCACCTATATCGACGGCGACAAGGGTGTTCTCCTCTATCGCGGGTATCCCATCGAGCAACTGGCCGAGCACGGCGACTTTCTCGAGACCTGCTACCTGCTGCTCTACGGCGAGTTGCCCACCGCGGCCCAGAAGGCGGATTTCGACTATCGCGTCACGCGCCACACCATGGTGCATGACCAGATGAACCGGTTCTTCACCGGCTTCCGCCGCGACGCGCATCCGATGGCCATCATGGTGGCCTCCGTCGGCGCGCTGTCGGCCTTCTATCACGACTCGACCGACATCTCGGACCCGCACCAGCGCATGATCGCGTCCATGCGCATGATCGCCAAGATGCCGACGCTCGCCGCCATGGCGTACAAGTACTCGGTCGGCCAGCCCTTCGTGTATCCGCAGAACGACCTCGACTACACGTCGAACTTCCTGCGCATGTGCTTCGCGGTGCCGTGCGAGGAATACAAGGTCAATCCGGTGCTCTCGCGGGCCCTCGATCGCATCTTCATCCTCCACGCCGATCACGAGCAGAACGCCTCGACCTCGACGGTGCGCCTTGCCGGTTCGTCGGGTGCGAACCCCTTCGCCTGCATCGCGGCCGGCATCGCCTGCCTCTGGGGCCCGGCCCATGGCGGCGCCAACGAGGCGGCGCTGAAGATGCTGGAAGAGATCGGCACACCGGACCGCATTCCGCACTACATCGCCAAGGCAAAGGACAAGAACGATCCGTTCCGCCTCATGGGCTTCGGCCACCGGGTCTACAAGAATTACGACCCGCGCGCCCGCATCATGCAGAAGACCACCCACGAGGTCTTGAACGAGCTCGGCATCAAGGACGATCCGCTGCTGGACGTGGCCATCGAACTCGAGCAGATCGCCCTGAAGGACGATTACTTCCTCGAGAAGAAGCTCTACCCGAACATCGATTTCTATTCGGGCATTACCCTCAAGGCCATGGGTTTCCCCACCTCGATGTTCACGGTGCTCTTCGCGCTGGCCCGCACGGTCGGCTGGATCGCCCAGTGGAGCGAAATGATCGAAGACCCGTCGCAGCGCATCGGCCGTCCGCGCCAGCTCTATGTCGGCGCGCCGCAGCGGGACTACGCCACGGTCGCGTCGCGCGGGTAAACGACATCTCGGTCATTCCGGGTCCGCGAAAAGCGGAGCCCGGAACCCGGGGTGCGCTGTCGCTGTCGTTAGACCCATAAGCGGCGTGTCTATGGATTCCGGGCTCTCGCTTCACTCGCCCCGGAATGACGGTGCAGGACTTCCCCCACAATCCGCGCCGCCCGCTCGCTCGGCATCTCGTCGCCGATCCGCATCAGCCCGTCGAGTTTTTCGAACGCCTCCTGCTGGCGCCGCCTCTCGGGTGTGTCCGACAACAGCGGAAGCAGCGCACCCGCCAGCTTATCCGGCGTGCAATCCCACTGGATGAATTCCGGGATCACGTTCTCGCCCAGCACCAGGTTGGTGAGCACGATGGAATGGGCCTTGATGAGGTATTTGAGGATCTCTTCGATCTTCGAGACCCGATAGGCGACGATCATCGGCACGCCCGAAAGGCCGAGTTCCAGGGTCACGGTGCCGGAGGCGGCGAGCGCCGCGTCGGCTTTGCGGAACGCCGCCCATTTCGCTTCTTCGCCTTGCACGATCGTCGGCTCGACCGGCCAGTCCTTCGCCCGCGCGGCGATCTCGTCGGCAAGATGCGGCACGGCGGGAATCGTCACTGCGAATGGTCGCGGGGACGATTGGCGCAGCAAGGCGAGCGCCTCGCCGAAGGGCTCCATCAGGCGGCTCACCTCGGTCCGGCGGCTGCCGGGCAGGACCAGCAGGTTGAGCGGCATGCCGTCCGGCACGCCCCGCTCGCCGGCCTGCGGCCTGATCTCGTCCAGCCGCTCGATCAGGGGATGGCCCACATAAGTTGTGGGCGGACCGCCAAGGCGCTCATGCGCGGCGGGCTCGAACGGCAGCAGGGCCAGCAGGTGATCCACATAGGCGCGCATCTTCAAAGCGCGTCCCGGCCGCCACGCCCACACGGAGGGGCTGACGTAATCGACGATGGGGATCTCGGGCGCCTGCCGCCGAACAGCTTTTGCAACGCGATGGGTAAAATCCGGACTATCGATGATGATGAGGATGTCGGGCTTTGCCGCCACGACAGCCCGTGCCGTTTCACGTATGCGGCGAAGAATCGTCGGCAACCGGTTGATCACCGCTGAGAATCCCATGACGGCGATATCTTCCAGCGGGAACAGGCTCGTGAGCCCTTCGGCCGCCATCGCATGACCGCCGACGCCGCCGAAACGCAGCTTCTCCACGCCGCTTTGGACTTTCAGCGCGCGCATCAGCTTGGCTCCGAGCTGGTCGCCCGATTCCTCGCCGGCGACGATCCAGATCGTCAAGGCGCGGTTACGATTCATGGGCTCGGTCCATCCAAGGCAGCTCGACCGCCACGAGAAACAAGCCGAGCCGGTCGGCCAGCGCGAGCGTCTTCTCCTGTTCGAGCACGAGAGTGGAGCCTGCCCCCACCGCGATACCCGACAGGCCCGCGCGCGCCGCCTCGCTCACGGTTCGCGGGCCGATGGCCGGCATGTCGACACGCAAATCCTGGCCCGCCTTCGCCGCCTTGATGAGAACGCCGCCATCCCGCCGCTTGCGGAAGCCGAACAGGGATTGGCGCATCGCTGCCACCCGCCCGAGCATGCGGTCCGTTCCCTCCGGCCCTTCCACGGCCAGCACATGCTCGCGCGCGACGATGGCGGCCTGTCCGATATCGAAGGCGGACAGTGACCGCAGGAGATCGAGCCCGAAGGAAATCGCCTGGATGTCCTCAGCGCCGGGGGCGCGATGTCCCGTCATCGAGAGCGGGGCGACGAGGCCGGGTGCGAGTTCGTGCGCTCCCACCACCTTGTAGCCGCGCTCCTCGAGCAGCATGACGGCGCCGCGCAGCACCTGATCGTCGCCCCGGGCGATGACCTCGCGCACTTCCTGTCGGTTGCGCAGCAACGAATAGGCTCCGAGCAATGCGGAGAAACCCGGTCGCCGCACCGCGCCCACGAGGGCGACCGCGCGGGGCTGCCATTCCTCGAGCCGCCGCATGATCGATTTGAGGTCGAGCAGATCGACATGCGCATCCGCGCGCCGGCGCAGATCCGCCGAGACGAAGCCGCGAAAGGCCAGCACGCGGCAATCCTGCCCCGTCTTTTCCAGATGCTCGACGAGCTGGATCGGCAATTGGCCGGACCCGGCAAGGATCGCGACCGGGCCGTCCTTCGCCGCGCTCCGCTGTGTCATCAGTTGGAGGCGACAGGATCCCGCGGCGTGCAGATCGCCCGGTCCTTGCCCTCGCGAATGAAATCGAGGATCTCGTGAATGAACGGATGGGTGGTGAACTCGCCGGCCACATCCTCGACCCGCTCCGCAAGCGTCCCCTCGTCTGCGAAGAGCAGCCGATAGGCGCGGCGGATCTCGTGGATCTGTTCCCTGGTGAAGCCGCGCCGGCGCAATCCGATGATGTTGAGGCCGGCGAGATGCGCCCGGTTGCCGGTCGCCATGCCGTAGGGAATGAGATCGTTCTCCAATCCCGTCAGGCCGCCGACAAAGGCGTGCGAGCCGACGCGGGCAAACTGGATGACGGCCGCGCCGCCGCCGAAAATCACGAAATCGCCCACAGTGACATGGCCCGCCAGCATGACGTTGTTCGACAGGATGACGTCGTTTCCAACCTTCGTGTCGTGACCCACATGGGAATTGGCCAGGAACGCGCAGCGATCGCCGATCACCGTCTTCAGGCCGCCGCCTTCGGTGCCGGGATTCATCGTGACGCCTTCGCGCAAGGTGCAATCCGAGCCGATGGTGAGGGTGGAAGGCTCGCCGCGATATTTCAGGTCCTGCGGGATGTGGCCGATGGATGCGAAGGGAAAGATCCGCGTGCGGGCCCCGATCGTCGTCCTGCCGGCCAGCGCCACGTGGCTTACCAGTTCGCAGCCCTCGCCGAGTTCGACCTCCGGGCCGACCATGCAGAAAGGTCCGATCTTCGAGCCGGCGCCGATCTTCGCGCCGTCCTCGACAATGGCCGTCTTGTGAATGAAAGTTTCCATCAATCCATTACCAGCATGGCGCTGACCTCGGCTTCGCAGACAAGCACGCCGTCGACCTTCGCCTCGCCCTTGTACCACCACATGTTGCGGCGGTTGTTGAGTTTGCGCATATGAAATTCCACCCGATCGCCCGGCTCCACCGGCTTCCTGAACTTGACCTTGTCGATGGTCATGAAGAAAACCTGCTTGGGCTTCGCCTGCTCGGCGATCTTCGACATCACGCAGATCGCGCCCGCCGTCTGCGCCATGGCCTCGATCAGGTAGACGCCGGGGAAAATGGGCCGGGTCGGGAAATGCCCGCTGAATTGCGGCTCGTTATAGGTGACGTTCTTGATGCCGATGCAGGACCGGTCACCGTCGATCTCGATGATCTTGTCCACCAGCAGAAACGGATACCGATGCGGCAGAAGTTCGAGGATCTGCATGATGTCGGCGGTCTGAAGCGTGCTTGGCGCCTCGTTCATGGGATCGTCTCCGGATAATGCAATCTGTCTTCACGGGTCCGAAGACATACCGTCTGAGCTGGCGGAATCGCCGGAATCGGATTTCGACGCAAGTTTTTTCAGCGCGTTGATCTCGCGGAACCACTCGCGCATGGGTCGGGCGGGAATGCCGCCCCACCGGGCGCCGGCCGGCACATCGCCGTTGACGCCGCTCGTCGCCGCGATCTGGGCGCCCATGCCGATGCGCAGATGGCCCCTTACCGCGACCTGCCCGCCGATGGCCACGAAATCCTCTACCGTCGTCGACCCCGCGATGCCGACCTGAGCGACGATCACGCAATGGCGGCCGATCACCACGTTATGGGCAATCTGCACCAGGTTGTCGATCTTGGTCCCCTCGCCGATCACCGTGTCGCGGCTGGCGCCACGATCGATCGTGCTGTTGGCGCCGATCTCCACATCGTCCTGGATGATGACCCGGCCCACTTGAGGAACCTTGAGATGCCCTTGCGGGCCCATGGCGAAGCCGAAACCGTCCTGGCCGACGCGAACGCCCGGATGAAGGATCACCCGGTTGCCGAGAAAGGCGTGCGATACGGTGGTGTTGGCGCCGATGGAGCAATCCCGGCCGATCTTGACGCCGGCGCCGATGACCGCATGCGCCCCCACGAGGCTGCCGGCGCCGATCTCCGCGTCGGGCCCGATCACCGCGCCGGGATCGACCTTGACGCCGCGTTCGAGCCGCGCGGTCGGGTGGACGAAGGACCCGGGCGACGTACCGGTCGAGGCGAAGGAGCTTTCGGGCCGCATGRCAGACGGGAAGAGCAGCGCGAGGACCTGGGCGAAGACGCGATAGGCCTGCGGCGTCACCAGTGCGACACTCCCTGCCGGGACCTTCGCGGCAAAGCGCGGGGTCACCAGCACGGCGCCCGCCCGGGTGGTGCCAAGCGCTGAGCCATAGGCCGCGTTGTCCATATAGGCGAGGTCTTGCGGGCCCGCGCTTTCCAGGGGCGCGACGCCCTTGAGGACAAATTCCCCATCGGCGTTCGCCGGGAGCGCCGCCTTTGCCATGTCGGCCACCTGACGCAACGTGAGCGTCTGCGCCTGGATGAAAAAATTTGTCTCAGTCATTCATAAAAAGCGAGGGCGCCGCTGGGGGCGCCCTCTCCGTTCTGGTTGGTTTCGATTCCCGGGAACCGGCAGGCTCCTGCCCGCGCTCCCGTGCTCTTGCCCATTCCCGCCTCTTGGCTTGCCGCGAACCGGTTCGAACCGCTCCGCCTCATGCCTAGAAGCGCGAGCCACCGGAGAAGCGGAACGCCTGGGTCCGGTCGCCGCCGATCCGAACGCCGGACGGGGTCATGATGCCCTCATCCTTCGTCAGTGCGAAAGCGTAGTCGAACCGGATCGGTCCGAGCGGCGACGTCCACAGGATCGAAGCACCCACCGAGGAGCGGATCGTCTTGCTGTCGCGCACCAGGATGCATTCCTGCGAGACGATGGCCGATTGCGTGCAGCCCGTCGGCGCGAAGCCGTCGATGATGCCGTTGTTGTTGGTGTCGAACTGCGTCGGCCCCTTGTAGCCGAACAGCGTACCCGCATCGGCGAAGACCGCGCCCTTCAGGCCGAGCTCCCGGGGAAGACCCCAGATCGGGAACTGGACTTCGAGCGATCCACCGAAATAGGTCGTGCCGCCGATGGCGTTGGCGTTGGTGTCGTAGCTCGAGATGTCGCGCGGGCCGATGCCGTTGGTGGCAAAGCCGCGGACGAGCGACGGGCCGAGGAAGAACTGGTCGACGATGCGAAGGTCGCCGCCGCTTCCGGCCGTCCCCTTGTCGCCGCCGTCCCAGCCGTAGATCTGGCCGCCCTGAACGCGCGCGATACCGACGATGTCTTCCCACAGCTCGCGATAGTAACGCGCGTCGCCGGTGGCGCGGAAGTAACGGGAATCGCCGCCGAGGCCGGCGAAGTCCGTCTTGGCTTCCGCGTAGAAGCCGTTGCGCGGGTCCTTGGTGCTGTCGAGCGTGTTGTAGTTGAAGGTCAGACCCGCCAGCGACGTCATCGTCTGGCCCTGCGATTCCTTGATCGCCAGCGAGGCCTCGCCGTTGCTTTCGCAGAACAGGCGGTTGGACGTGCCGTCGGGGTTCAGAACCGTGTAGCCGGGGAGCGGAATCGAACAGTCGTTATAGGGCTGCTTGTAGTCGTTCGGGATCTGGAGATCCTGCTGATACAGCGAGTAACGCAGCGTCAGCGTGAACTCTTCGGTGAACGGCAGGCCGAGGCGCAGCTGACCGCCGGTCATCCGGTTTTCATAGCGCGCATACTTGGTCTGGTCGCTGAACTTCGAGAACAGGTCGATACCGGCCGCCATGCGGTAGCCGAGGAAATACGGCTCGGTGAACGAGAAATCGACACCGTTGGAGCGCTCGCCGAGCTGGCCGGCGACGCGGACGAACTGGCCGCGGCCGAGGAAGTTCGTCTCGCTGACCGAGACCTCGCCGATGAAGCCGTCGGAGGTCGAGTAGCCGCCCGACACCGAGAATGCGCCGGTCGATTGATCCTCGACATCCACGTTGACCACGACGCGGTCCGGCGCGGAGCCGGGCTCGTTGGAGATGCGGACGTTCTTGAAGTAGCCGAGATTGTTGAGGCGGCGTTCGGCGCGGTCCACGAGGACCCGGTTGTAGGGGTCCCCTTCGCCGAGATCGAACTCGCGACGGATCACGTAGTCGCGGGTGCGGCTGTTGCCGCGCACGTTGATGCGCTCGATGTAGACCCGCGGGCCGTCTTCGACCACGTAGCCGAGATTGATC
Source organism: Microvirga sp. P4_A5 (assembly GCF_056402495.1). Taxonomy (NCBI): domain Bacteria; kingdom Pseudomonadati; phylum Pseudomonadota; class Alphaproteobacteria; order Hyphomicrobiales; family Methylobacteriaceae; genus Microvirga; species Microvirga sp. P4_A5. The sequence goes on from NZ_JBFUHH010000057.1 coordinate 7,962, forward strand.
GTCTGGGTGGCCGGGTCGCGGGTGCCCACCGGGCGAACCTGCGCGAACGCATAGCCCTTGCGCGCCGCATCGGCGGTGACGTCCTGCAGCGACCGCTGGACAGCGTCGGCATTGTAGACCGAACCGGCCGAGGTCGAGATGTTGCGGCGGACCACGTCCTCGCCGAGTTCGGGAATGCGCGACTCGACGTTGACGGCGCCGACGCGATATTGCGGGCCTTCTTCGACCGCGATCGTGACAACGTAGCCGCCCGCATTAGGATCGAACTGTACGTCGCTGGAAACGATACGGAAATCGGCGTAGCCGTTCTTGAGGTAGTAACGGCGGATGAGCTCCAGGTCCGCGGAGATCCGGTTCGGATCGTACACGTCGGTGCTCTTGAGGAAGCTCAGGATGTTCGTCTCGGTCGTCGCCATCACGCCACGCAGGCGGCTGGCCGAAACCTGGTTGTTGCCGACGAAGCGGATTTCTTTGACGCCCGTTTTGTCGCCTTCGTTGATCGTGTAGACCACGTCCACCCGGCCGTTGGGCAGGTCGACGACGCGGGGGGTCACGTTGGCGAGGGCGCGGCCCTGGCGGCGGTAGATTTCAAGGATGCGCTCGACGTCGGAATCGACGGTGGCCTGATTGTAGGGACGGCGGGCCTGCATCTGGAGATTGGGCTCGATCATCCCCTTCTCGACGCGCTTGTTGCCCTCGACCACGACGCGATTGATGATCGGGCCCTGTGAGACGGCGGCCCGGCGGCTGCCCTGGGTTGCCTGCTGCGCGAAAGCCGTCTGTGCGGCAGTCACTCCTGCGATCATCGCGCTGATGGCGACAATGGCGGTGGTGGCCGGCTTTTTCCGGCGTTTCGTGGTCGTCGACATCATCAACTGGCCCGTCTCTTTTATATTTGCCTAAGCGGGGCGCCCGCCAGATTGGCAATAAATGGCGCCAACCCTATCGGTGCGGTCCGCTTGTACAAACTTTCGCCGTCATTGCAAACGGCGGATTCCCCAACAGAGTAGCAATTTTAACGGGCGTGGCGTCTGTGTCACGTACCTCTCGCCATAAAACTTGCACCAAGGTGAACAAGATCGTTCCAGGTGGCAAAAAGCATGAGCATGGCCACCAGGGCAAAGCCAATGCGAAACCCTATTTCCTGGGCTTTTTCGCTCAAAGGACGGCCGCGAAGGGCCTCCACCGCATAGAAAAGCAGGTGGCCGCCATCGAGCAACGGAATGGGGAAAAGGTTAATGAGACCGATCGAAACCGACATGAATCCGATCAATCCCACGAGGCTGTAGACCCCGCCGACATCGAATGCCGTACCGGAAGCCCGGGCAATTCCGATCGGTCCGGACAATTGATCGGCGGATTCCTTCCCGGTCACCAGCCGCCGCAGGAAGTTCATGGTCCGGTCGACGAGGTTCCAGGTTTCCACCGCCCCGGCTTTCAACGCTCCCCATGGCGTATAGGACAAACGTTTCACCGCCGCCGGGTCGCGGGAGGCCTCCACGCCGAGGAGCCCGATCCGCTGCTTGCCGAAGGGCGTCGTGCGCTCCGTGAAGCTCGGCGTCGCCTGCAAAGTCACCGTCTGCCCGCCGCGGTCGACCTTGAACGCCAGGGCTTCGCCGGCGCTCGAGCTGACCAGCAACTGCATGTCGGCAAAGGTTTCGATCCGCCGGCCGTCGATTTCGACGATCAGGTCCTTCGGCAGAAAGCCCGCCTTCTCGGCCGCGCTGCCGGGCTGGACCGCCTCGATCCGCGCCTCGATGACCTGACGGCCGCTGAAATAATTGAAGCCCGCGAAGATCGCGATGGCGAGGATGAAATTGGCGATCGGCCCCGCCGCCACGATGGCGGCCCGCTTGGCGACGCTTTGATGGGGAAAACTCACCGCCCGCTCGGCCGGTGTCATCTGCGGCAGATGATTCTGGTCCGGAACGCTGGCGGCGTTCAGGTCGCCGACGAACTTCACGTAGCCGCCGAGAGGAATTGCCGAGAGTTTCCAGCGGGTTCCGTGCCGATCCGTCCAGCCCAACAATTCCTTGCCGAACCCGATCGAGAAGGCCGTCACCCCGACGCCGCAAAGGCGGCCGACCCAGAAATGGCCGAATTCGTGGATGAAGACGACGACGCTCAGCACCACCACGAACGAGAGAAGGGTGAGAAAAACCGAACCCGTCGCGCCGGATAAAGCCGCAAACCATTCCATGATCGTTACCTTTCGGCCCCGCGGGCCGCACCATCCATCAAGCCGGCAAGAGCTGCCGCGCCGAATCCCGAACTTCCATATCTAAGAGCAGTGCGTCCGATACGGTAGCGGGGGCCGGCAAAGAACGTCCCGCGAAAGTCGAACAAACCCGCCCAACAGTATCCGAGATCGCGTAAAATCCTATCCGGCCCGCCATGAAGGCCGAGACCGCGATCTCGTTGGCGGCGTTCAGCACGGTCGGCATTGCCCCGCCTTCCCGCAGGGCGGATCTGGCCAGCGACAAACAGGGAAACCGCGTCTCGTCGGCATTCTCGAACGTTAAGCTGCCAATCGCGGCAAGATCGAGACGGGGGAGCGCCATCCGGAGCCGCTCGCGGTGCCGCAGGGCGTTGGCTATGGGCACCTTCATGTCGGGCAGGGCCAGCCCCGCCGTCAGCGCCCCGTCCCGCCATTGCACGAGGCCGTGGAAAATCGCCTCCGGGTGGAYCACGACGCCGAGACGCTCGGGCTCGAGGTCGAAAAGGTGATGGGCCTCGATCAGTTCGAGGCCCTTGTTCATGAGCGTGGCGGAATCGATGTTGATCTTGGCGCCCATGGACCAGACCGGATGGGCCGAAGCTTCGGCGGCGCTGGCGCCGGCGATCCGCTCGCGAGGCCACGTCCGGAACGGCCCGCCGCTCGCGGTGATGATCGCCTTTTCCACATCGCCGTTCGAGCCCGCCGCCAGTGCCTGGTCGAGGGCGTTGTGCTCGGAATCGACCGGCATGAGGGTGACGCCCAGGCGGCGCGCCTCGCGCATGAAGGCGGCGCCGGCGCAGACGAGGCTTTCCTTGTTGGCGAGGGCCAGCGTGCGGCCGGGTTTCAAGGCGGCGGCCGTGGGTTCGAGTCCGGCGGTGCCGCTGATGGCAGCCAGCACGATCTCGGCGTCCCGGTCCACAGCTTCCAGAACCGCGGAGYGCCCTGCCCCGCTGGCGATGCCCGAGCCGGAAAGAGCAGCCTTCAGATCGCCGGCGCGGCTCTCATCCGCCAGTGCCGCGAACTGCGCCCCGAGCAGGCGGGCCACCTCCGCGAGAGCCTCGGCATCGTGGCCGCCGACGACCGAGACGACATGGAACCGGTCCCGGTGCGCCAGCACCACCTCGACGGTGGACCGGCCGACCGAACCCGTTGCGCCCAGGATGGTGAGGGTCCGGGTCATCGAACGGTCAACCCGCCATCCACGTCAGAAACAGCACGATCGCAAGGATGAGCGACACGGCCCAGAAGCCGTCGAGACGATCCATCACCCCGCCATGACCGGGGATGAGATGGCTCGAATCCTTGACGTCGCAATGGCGCTTGAGGGCGGATTCGCCGAGGTCGCCCAGTTGGCTGGCGATCGACGCGACGATCGACAGCATGATCGTGTTTCGCAGGCTGAAAGGCTGCATCCACCCCATGCGCTGGGCGATCCACGCCACGAGAAATCCCGCCAGCGCGGCGGCGAAGACCCCGCCGAGAAATCCCGACCAGGTCTTTTTCGGGCTGACCCGCGGCCAGAGCTTGGGCCCGCCGAGCGCCCGGCCGACGAAATAGCCCGCGATATCGGTCGCCCAGACGACGGCGAACATCCACAGGAGGCCGATCAGGCCGAGATTGGGATGCGCCCGCACCAAAGGCGGCACCAGCACGATGTCGAGGCCATAGAGAAAACCGGTGGCGGCCCACATCTTGTCGCGCGGCGTGCGTCCGAGGACGGCCGCGACCAGCAAGGCGGCTGCCGTGAGACCGACGAAGACGATGATATCGGCGCGCAACAACAGCAGCAGGGTCGTGCCTGCAAGCGCGGCGGCGAGAATTCCCTGGAGCGGGCGCAGAGGCGCCGCACGCGTCATGCCGGTCCATTCCACCATCATGGCTATGCCGGCTGCGAGCCAGAAGAGCGCGAAGGGCCAGCCGCCGACGATGGCGGCCACCAGAGCGAGGGGAACCAGCACCAGCGCGGAGAGCACGCGCTTCTTCAACTCGTTCGAGGGAGCTGCCATTGGAACCGGTTGCGGCGCGGGGCCGGGTTCTGCGGCCATGCTCAACCGGCCTTGGCGCTGAGACCGCCGAAGCGCCGCTCACGGCGACAATATTCGTCGACGGCGGCGCGGAAGGTCGTGTCGTCGAAATCGGGCCAGAAATCCGGGATGAAGAGGAATTCCGAATAGGCGGTCTGCCAGGTGAGGAAGTTCGACACCCGCTGTTCGCCCGAGGTGCGGATGACGAGATCGGGATCGGGAATGCCATGCGTGTCGAGATGCTGTTCGATCAACGCGGAGTCGATGCACGCGGGATCGAGCACCCCCGCCTTCACCTTCTCGGCCAGCGCACGCACCGCACCGACGATCTCCTGCCGGCCGCCGTAATTGAATGCGATCACCAGGGTCAAGCCGGTATTGTGGCGGGTGAGATTTTCGGCCTCATCGAGCAGCAGCGCGATATCGCCCGTCAATCCCTGACGTTCGCCGATGATGCGGACCCGAATGTTGTTGGCGTGAAGCTCCGCGAGATCGTGGCGAACGAAGCGCTTCAGCAGGCCCATGAGGTCGGAGACCTCCTGGGCGGGCCGCCGCCAGTTCTCGGCCGAGAAGCTGTAGACCGTCAGATAGCGGATGCCGAGATCGCCGGCCGAGCGCACGGCCCGTCTGATCGCCTCGACCCCGCGCCGATGTCCCTCGAAGCGGGGCAACCCCCGCTTCGCCGCCCAGCGGCCATTGCCGTCCATGATGATCGCGACATGCGTCGGAACACCCTCGCCTGCTCTCTTGCAGTCGAGCTCCGGAGCCGACAACTTCGCTTCACCGCTCATGATCGCTCTTTCCATGCGGGTCCGGACTAGACCTGCATGATTTCCTTTTCCTTCGCGACGAGCAGCGAGTCGATATCGGCCACGAATTGATCGGTGGCCTTCTGGACCTGATCCGCCTGGCGCTTGCTGTCGTCCTCACTGATGTGGCTGTCCTTCTCGAGCTTTTTCAGCAGATCGAGACCGTCACGGCGGACGTGGCGCACGGCAACCTTCGCCTCTTCGGCGTATTTATGGGCGACCTTGACCATTTCCTTGCGGCGCTGCTCGTTCATCTCCGGGATGCGCAGGCGGATGACCTGGCCCTCCGTCTGCGGATTGAGACCGAGATCGGACTCGCGGATCGCCTTTTCGACGGCCGTCACCATGCCGCGGTCCCAGACCTGCACGCTCAGCAGACGCGGCTCCGGCACGCTGACCGTCGCGACCTGCGGAATCGGCATCGCGGCGCCGTAGGCATCCACCTGGATGGGGTCGAGCAGCGACGGCGAGGCGCGACCGGTGCGCAGGCTGCCGAGGTCATGCTTGAAGGCATTGATCGCGCCCGTCATGCGGCGCTTCACGTCATCGAGGTCAAAAGTCGTGGCCATCGTGATTGAATCCTTACTCCAACTGCACAGAAAAGGGGCTTACGCCTCCCTAGGCTTTGCATCAAGGGGCGACGATGGTCGACGGGACGCTCCCGTTGAGGATCGCCGTCACCGAGCTCGGCGCATGGATCGAGCCGACGATGATCGGGATGCGGCTTTCACGCGCCAGCGCGAAGGCCGCCGTATCCATCACTTTGAGGTCCCGCGCGATGGCCTCGTCGTGGGTCAGCCGCTCGTAGCGGACGGCCCCCGGGTTCGTCTTGGGATCGGCCGAATAGACGCCGTCCACCTGTGTCGCCTTGAGAACGGCATCGCAGCGCAGTTCGGCGGCGCGCAGGACAGCCGCGGTATCGGTGGTGAAAAACGGGTTGCCGGTGCCGCCCGCGAGCACCAGGACCTGGCCCTTCTGGAGGTGGTGAAGGGCCGGCTGGCGCGCATAGGTTTCGCATATCGACGGCATGGACACCGCCGACATGGTGCGGGCCGAGACGCCCGCCGCGTTCAGCGCCGTCTCGATGGCGAGCGAATTCATGGCGGTGCCGAGCATGCCCATGGAATCGGCGGTCGGCCGGTCGATCCAGCCGGCGGCGCTCATGCGCGCGCCACGGATGATATTTCCGCCGCCGATCACGACGGCGATCTCGAACCCGGCTTTGGTGGCTGCGCCCAGATCCTCGGCCAACCCGGACAGGGTCTGCGGATCGAGCCAAAACCCGTCCGAAGCCATGAGAGCCTCGCCCGAGAGCTTCACCAGAATGCGCCGGAATTGTTTCACTGCCAGACCCCCGTATCGGTTGGTTGGGCGCACTGAGCAGGCCAGGCGCCGTTCCATATCAAGCTTCGGGCAAACGCCGGCTTAACCCTAGCGGGGCTGCCGGCGATGCGCGAGCCTCTCATGAAAACGGCGGCTCGGAGCCGCCGTTTTGAGTGGGAACGCGTCAGGCTTTCTGCCCGGCCGCGGCGGCGACTTCCGCCGCGAAATCCGGGGCCTCTTCCTTCTCGATGCCCTCGCCGAGCGCGTAGCGGACGAAGGACTTCAGGACCACCGGCTTGCCGGCCTTGGATTCGGCCTCCTTGAGCACCTGGGCAACCGTCTTCGAGGGATCGTGCACGAAGGATTGCTCGAGGAGGGTGACCTCCTTGTAGTAGCTCTTCAGGCCGCTCTCGATGATCTTCTGCATGACGTTTTCCGGCTTGCCGGCATTCTTGTCGCGCAGGATGGCGCTCTCGCGCTCGAGAACCGCCGGATCGACGCCCGAGGCATCGACCGCCATCGGGTTGGTGGCCGCAACATGCATGGCGATCTGGCGACCGAGCGTCGACAGGGCGGACACGTCGCCTTCCGATTCGAGCGCCACGAGGACGCCGATCTTGCCGAGGCCTTCGGTGACGGCATTGTGCACGTAGCTGGCGATGACGCCCTTCGACACTTCGAGCTTGGCGACGCGGCGCAGGCTCATGTTTTCGCCGATGGTGGCGATCAGCTCCTGCAGGCGCTCATTGACGGTGGTCTGCGAGCCGGGGAAATGGGCAGCCGCGAGCGAGTCCACCGTGCCGTCGCCCATGAGAGCGATCTTGGCGGCTTCGCGGGCGAAGGCCTGGAACTGGTCGTTGCGGGCAACGAAGTCGGTCTCGGAGTTCACTTCGAGGATGGTGGCGGTGTGGCCCGAGGATTCCACCGCGACGAGACCTTCGGCGGCCACGCGGCCAGCCTTCTTGGCGGCCTTCGAGAGGCCCTTCTTGCGCAGCCAGTCGATCGCCGCATCGATGTCGCCGCCGACCTCGTTGAGGGCGTTCTTGCAATCCATCATGCCCGCGCTGGTGGCTTCGCGCAGTTCCTTGACCATCGCAGCGGTAATGTTCGCCATGGCTCGTCCTTTCACAGGGTTCGTAGTGGAGCATGATGCCGAAAAAGTGTGACGCGGTTTTCGGCCGACATCATGCTCAAGTTTTTTGAATCGATCACGCTTATCGTGATCTACGGAAGGCCCGGCGCTCAGGGAACGCCGGGCTTGATCACTTTGGCTTCAGGTCGCCCGAGACCGGGCGAAGCACGATCGGGCGGGCGTTATGCCGCTTCCAGCATCGCGCGGGCCTGAGCGATCCAGCCGTCGCGCTCGACGCGGCCGTTCAGCTTGGCATCCTTGTCGAGCTGCTCGACATCGGCCGACTGCATCGCGGCGACCTGCCAGTAATGGAAGATGCCGGCCTCGTTGAGCTTCTGCGCGAGCTGCGGGCCGACGCCCGTGAGCTTGGTCAGATCGTCCGGTGCGCCGCGGGGAGCCGCGAGACGTTCGAACTGTTCGCCCTGCTCGGGAGCAACGCCTGCGTCGTTCGCCGGGATCTCTTCGGCCATCGGGTTTTCCGAAGCGCCGATATCGATGCCCATGGCGCCGGCGCCGCGGGAGATGCCGTCCAGCGCCGCGCGGGCGATGAGGTCGCAATAGAGGGTGATGGCGCGGCCGGCGTCGTCATTGGCCGGAACCGGGAAGGTGATGCCATCCGGATCGGAATTGGTGTCGACGATCGCCGCGACCGGGATGCCGAGGCGCTTGGCCTCCTGGATCGCCAGCTGCTCCTTGTTGGTGTCGATGACGAAGATCAGGTCGGGCGTGCCGCCCATATCCTTGATGCCGCCAAGAGCGCGCTCGAGCTTCTCCTTTTCACGGGAGAGCATCAGACGCTCCTTCTTGGTGAGGCCGGTGCCGCCGCCGCCGAGGATCTCGTCGACCTTGCGCAGACGCGAGATCGAGCCCGAGATCGTCTTCCAGTTGGTCAGCATGCCGCCGAGCCAGCGGGAGTTCACGTAATACTGGGCCGAACGCTTGGCCGCATCGGCGACGGAATCGGCCGCCTGACGCTTGGTGCCGACGAACAGCACGCGACCGCCCTTGGCCACCGTGTCGCTGACGGCCTGGAGAGCGCGGTGCAGCATCGGTACCGTCTGGGCGAGGTCGATGATGTGGATGTTGTTGCGGGTGCCGAAGATGTACTGACCCATTTTCGGGTTCCAGCGGTGCGACTGGTGGCCAAAGTGGGCGCCGGCTTCGAGCAGCGAACGCATGGAAAATTCAGGTAGTGCCATTTTGTTTCTCCGGTTAGGCCTCCGCGGAGCAGTGGACCGGAAAACCGGCCACCGGTGGCAGCCCGATTAAATCATCGGGCAAGCTCCGCGTGTGGGATGAGCGCGCCTATAGGGGAGAATCGGCGGGAAGGCAAGTGTGAAGCAGCGGCGGCGAACCCGTCATTCCGGGTCCGAGACGCGGAGCCCGGAACCCAGACGCGCCGGTGGCGCCGGGTGAGGCTTGATGGGGCCATGCGCTGTAGAAACGACCACCAGCAACGCTGGTGGTCGGGAAGTAGAAAACCGCCTCAAGACGGCTGCGCTGCCCTTTAGGCTTTCGCCCTGGACATACGGCAGCACCTCCCCGACCGTAAGGTTAGGAAGGCATCGTTAGCGGCCGATGCCGGCCGCTTGAGGAAGGGGTTTTCTAAGCCCCGGAACCAGCGCTTTAGGTTCCGGCGACGACGTAACACGAAATGGGCTATTGGGGTCAATCGTTCGCGGCACTGGCCCGCCTCCCCTCTTCAGCGAGGCCCGAAGAGCGGCGTCGAGAGATACTTCATGCCGGAATCGCACATGAGCGTGACGATGGTGGCCTCCGGGCCGAGCTGCCGGCCCAACCGCAGGGCGGCGGCGAGGTTCGCGCCCGTGGAGGTGCCGGCGAAGATTCCCTCGCGCCGGGCGAGATCTCGGCTGGCCTCCATCGCCTCCTCGGTGGACACGCTGGCAATCGCGTCGACTGCCTCCTTGCGCCAGAGAGGCGGGACGAAGCCGGGTCCGACGCCTTCGATCCGGTGGGTGCCGGTCGGACCGCCCGACAGCACGGCGGATTCGGCCGGTTCGACCGCCACGCAATGGATGGCGGCGCTATGGGAATGCAGCGTTTCTGACACCCCCCGGACACAGGCCGCGGTTCCCGTGGCCTGAACGAAGGCGCCGAGCCCCCCGCCGGTCTGGTCGAGGATCTCTTCGCCCATCCGGTGATAGGCGGTGAGCTGATCGCGGTTGTTCAACTGGTCGGTCCAGAACCCGCCGGTTTCGAGCGTGATCTCCCGGGCCTTCTCGACCATGGCGCGCGTCAGCGCGGCGTCCATGCCGCCACTCGAACTCGGCACGATGGTCAAGTCCGCTCCGAAGGCCGCCATGTGGCGGCGCTTCTCCGCGCTGAACGCGTCCGACGTGACGATGCTCAGGCTGTAGCCCTTCAAGGCGCAGATGAAGGCGAGGGAGACGCCCGTGCTTCCTCCGGTATATTCGACCACGTGCCCGCCCGGCCTCAAGCGTCCGTCGCGTTCGGCGGCTTCGATCATCGCCAGCGCCATCCGGTCTTTCATGCTGCCGGTCGGATTTTCGGCCTCGATCTTGAGCAGGAGCCGGGCACAACCCGCCGGGCGGAGGGATCGCAGCTCGACTACGGGCGTGTTGCCGATCCGTGTCAGGATCGAGGACTCGATTGCCGCCGCCATGTTCTTCTCCCCACTCGTCGACACTCACTTGCAGACTAAAAGCGACGTTCCCAGAGTTGCTTTCAAAATGCAAGTGACTGTTGTAAAACCGCAGCCTGCGGGGTAAGCGGAGGGACGATACGTGAGCGAGTTGGATCAGATAAATCCGCCGCCGTTCCGGTCGCGATGCTCCATCGCCCGGACGCTCGATCTCTTCGGCGACAAGTGGTCCCTGTTGATCGTCCGGGACCTGATGTGGCACGGCAAGCACACGTTCCAGAGCCTCAGCGCGAGCGAGGAACGCATCCCCACGAACATCCTGTCGGACCGGCTGCGGCGTTTGATGGAGCTGGGGCTCATCCGGCGGGAACCCTACCAGGACAATCCCGTGCGCTATGCCTATCATCTCACCGAGGTGGGTGAGTCCCTCGAGGCGGTATTGCTGCAGATCATGCAATGGGGTCACGGGAAACTGGGTGGCGGAATTTTCGACCCGCGAGATTCCCGCACGAGGAAGGCGGGTCGCGCTGCGAAAAAGCGCTGAATCTGCTTTCGCTTTGGAAAGAAGCTGCCGCCTCAATTCATATGCACGTCGACCACCCCCGGCACCGCCCGCAGCGCGCCTGCGACCTGCGGCGAAGCCATGTATTTCCCGGGGAGCTTCACCTCGACCTCCCGGTCGCCGTCGTCGAGGATGAGGACGAGCGAGACTTCGCCTTCGCCTTTCGCCTTCAGCCGTTCGAACACGCTGCCGATCGGGCGTTCGTCGCGCAGGAAGATGCGCATGCCCTTCTGGTGCTYCGAGATCGCCTCTTCGAGAGGTTCGGCGGTGCCGATGCGCGCCCTCACCTCGTCGCCTTCGACACCCGCCGCCACCATCAGCACGACCGCGCTGCCGGGTTCGAGGATCTCGCGATAGCGCTGCAGGCCTTCCGAGAACAGGATGGCCTCGAAATGCCCGGTCTGATCCGAGAGCGTGAGGATGCCCATCTTGTTGCCGGTCTTGGTGCGGCGCTCCTGCCGGTCGAGCACGGTCGCGGCGATGCGACCGACGAAGTTTCCGGCCTTCACCGAACGGCAGAACTCCACCCAGGTCTGGACCCGCAGCTTCTTCAGCAGGTCGCCGTATTCGTCGAGCGGGTGGCCCGATAGAAAGAAGCCCACGGCGTCGTATTCGCGCTGCAGCCGTTCGGATGCGGGCCAGGGCTCGTAGGGCGGAATGCGGAGCTGCACGTCCGCCGACCCGACGCCGCCGAACATGTCCGCCATGCCGCCATTGGCCGCCTCGTGGGATTGCTGCGCGAGGCTCATCACCGCGTCGATGGAGGCCGCGGCCTTCGCGCGATCCGGCTCGAGCTCGTCGAGCGCGCCGGCCGCGATGAGATTTTCGAGCGTCCGCTTGTTGAGCGTACGCGGGTTGATGCGGCGCGCGAAATCCGCCAGGTCGCGGAAGGGCTCGTCCCCGCGCGCTTCGAGAAGCGCCTCGATGGCCTGCCGCCCGACGCCCTTGATGGCGGCGAGCGCGTAGAGAATCGCACCGTTGCCCTCCGCATCGTAGCGTACGTCGAACACGACGCCCGAGCGGTTCACCGAAGGCGGCTCGACCTTGATGCCGAGGCGCTGGGCTTCGCGGCGGAATTCCGCGAGCTTGTCGGTGTTGACGATGTCGAGAGTCATCGACGCCGCCAGGAATTCGACCGGGTGGTTGGCCTTGAGATAGGCGGTCTGGAACGCGACCAGCGCATAGGCCGCCGCGTGGCTCTTGTTGAAGCCGTAATCGGCGAACTTCGCCAGCAGGTCGAAGATCTCATTGGCGTTGCTCCGGTCGAGCCCGCCCGCGACGGCGCCGGAGACGAAGCGCTCACGCTGGTCGTCCATCTCCTTCTTGATCTTCTTGCCCATGGCGCGGCGCAACAGGTCGGCGTCGCCGAGCGAATAGCCCGCCAGCACCTTCGCCACCTCCATCACCTGTTCCTGGTAGACGATGATGCCGAAGGTTTCGCGCAGGACCGGCTCGAGCTTGGGATGGGGATACCAGTGCTTCTTGTTGTGCTCGTCCTTGCCGAGCTTGCGCGCGCAATAAACCGGGATGTTGGCCATCGGGCCCGGACGGTAGAGCGCCACCAGGGCGATCAGGTCCTCGAAGCGGTCGGCCTCCATCTCCACCAGGGCTTTGCGCATGCCCGCGCTTTCCACCTGGAACACGCCGACCGTCTCGCCGCGGCACAGGGCGTCGTAAGACATCTTGTCATCGAGCGGCAGGGCCGAGAGATCGATCTCGATGCCCTTGCGACGGATGAGATCGACCGCCGTTCGCAGCACTGTGAGCGTCTTGAGGCCGAGGAAGTCGAACTTCACCAGCCCTGCCTGCTCGACCCATTTCATGTTGTACTGGGTCACACGCATGCCGGTTTTTGGATCGCGGTAGAGTGGCACCAGTTCCTGCAGCGGACGGTCGCCGATCACGACGCCGGCGGCATGCGTCGAGGCGTGGCGGTGGAGGCCTTCGAGCTTCTGCGCGATGGTGAGCATCCGCGCGACGACAGGCTCCTCGTCGATCGCCGCCTGCAATTTCGGCTCGCCCTCGATGGCCTGTTTCAGCGAGACGGGGCTTGCCGGATTCTGCGGCACGAGCTTGGTGAGTTTGTCCACCTGGCCGTACGGCATTTCAAGCACGCGTCCCACGTCGCGGATGACGCCGCGCGCCAATAGCGTGCCGAAGGTGATGATCTGCGCGACCTGCTCTTCGCCGTAGCGCTTCTGCACGTAGTCGATGACGCGTTCGCGCCCGTCGACGCAGAAATCGATGTCGAAGTCGGGCATCGACACACGTTCCGGGTTGAGGAAGCGCTCGAAGAGCAGACCGAACCGCAGGGGATCGAGATCGGTGACGGTGAGCGCATAGGCGACGAGCGAGCCTGCGCCCGATCCGCGCCCCGGTCCGACCGGGATATCGTTGTCCTTCGCCCATTTGATGAAGTCGGCCACGATGAGGAAGTAGCCGGGGAATTTCATGCGTTGGATGACGCCGATCTCGAAGGCGAGCCGGTCGTGATAATCCTGCTCGGTGAGGCCGGGCGCCGTGCCGTGGGCGGCAAGGCGCAGGAGAAGCCCCTCCTCCGCCTGACGCTTCAGCTCCGCATCCTCATCGAGCGGCGCGGCATCCGCGCCCGTGCCGAAACGCGGCAGGATGGGCTTGCGCGTTGTCACCCGGGTGGAGCACCGCATGGCGATCTCGACGCTCGCCTGCAGGGCGTCGGGCAGGTCCGCGAACAGCTCCATCATCTGCTGGCGGGTCTTGAAGTCGTGCTGCGGCGACAGCCGTCGGCGCGCGCCGTCCGACACGACGCGTCCGCTGGAAATTGCCAGCAGGGCGTCATGAGCCTCGAAGTCGCCGGTCGAGGCGAAGAACGGCTCATTGGCGGCGACGATCGGCAGGCCGTTGCGGTCGGCGAGCGCGATCAGCTCGGCTTCGACCAGGCGCTCTTCGTCGAGGCCGTGCCGCTGGATTTCCACATAGAGCTGGTGGCCGAAAGCGTGTTTCAGCACATCGAGACGCGCTTGGGCCACATCGGGACGCCCGCCGTCGCGCAGAGCGGTGTCGAGGGGGCCCGTCAGGCCGCCGGTGAGCGCGATCAAGCCTTCGCAATGGGCCGACAGGACGTTCGCCGCGACGCTCGGCGCGTCGCCCAGGGGCACGCCGAAATAGGCGTGGCTGACGAGCCGCATGAGGTTCCGGTAGCCCTCGTCGGTCTGGGCGAGGAGCACGATGTTCATCGGCACGGGCACGATCCGCGCAACCGGATCGGCCTCCTCGAAGCACACCGAGAGCTGGACGCCGGGAATCGGCTGGATGCCGGAACCTGCGAGCTTCTCGGAGAATTCGAGCGCGCCGAAGAGGTTGTTGGTGTCGGTCAGCGCCAAAGCGGGCTGCCGGTCAGCCTTCGCCAGATCCGCCAGCTTGCCGATTTTCAGCGCGCCTTCGAGCAGCGAATAGGACGAATGGACGTGCAGATGCACGAAGCCGATATCTTGAAGAAGACGCGCCATGAAACCCCGACTCAGACAGGTTTCCTTTTTCGCACGCGGCGCGCCGACCCTGCCAGATTGTTGGGGGCGATTATCGTCGCATGCGGTCTTTGCCTGTGAACTACGGGGTCAAGCCATCGGCGACAGGGCGAGCGCCCAGATCGCGACCGCGCTGCCGAAGATGGCGAGCGAGGTGATTTCAGCGGCGACTTCGATAAGGTTGCGAACCATGTCTTTGCTCCATGTTCCTGACATGTTCATTATTGTTCGCGGTATGTTCTGTGTAAAGCCGTGGATAATGCTGCGATGGCCGGTGAGTCAACGGGGCGTTAACGGAGGTAGAGCGGCCTATGGACAGAAGACGCTGCGCTACTCTCCTCCCCCTTGCGGGGAGGAGCCGGAGGTGGGGGTTCGGGCGGCATCCATGAGCCGCCGCCCATCACATTCCGGATCATCGGAACCGACTCGCTCTGACTTTCCGACCCCAACCCCAACCCTCCCGCAAGGGGGAGGGACATGCGCGGGAGCGGACGCCATGCGTCTCTCCTCCCCTTGCGGCGAGGAGCCGGAGGTGGGGGTGGAGCGACCGGGTTCGGGCGGCATCGACGAGACCCGTCATTCCCCTGCCCGATCATCGAACCGATCCAATCTAACTTTCCGACCCCAACCCTGACCGTCCCCGCAAGCGGGAGGAATGCGCGGGCGCACCCTAGTTCAGCGGAACGATCAACCCGTCGCGGATCGTCACCTGTCGGTCCATCCGGCTTGCCAGTTCGAGATTGTGGGTCGCGATGAGGGCCGCCAGCTTCGAGGCGCGCACGATGGCGACGAGGGTCTGGAACACACGGTCGGCCGTGTTGGGATCGAGGTTGCCGGTGGGCTCGTCGGCCAGCAGCAGGCGCGGCGCATTGGCGACCGCCCGCGCGATGGCGACGCGCTGCTGCTCGCCGCCGGACAATTCGCCGGGGCGATGTTCGAGGCGTTTTCCCAGGCCCAGGAACGTCAGCAGCTGGCTCGCACGGCTGCGCGCATCGGCCTTGCTCAAACCCCGGATGAGCTGCGGAATGACCACGTTCTCCAGCGCCGAGAATTCCGGCAAAAGGTGGTGGAACTGGTAGACGAAGCCGAGATCCTCGCGGCGGATGCGGGTGCGCTCCGCATCGTCCATGGCCGCCGTCGGCAGCCCGCCCACATAGACCTCCCCGCCATCGGGCTTTTCGAGCAGGCCCGCCACATGCAGCAGGGTGGATTTCCCGGTACCGGAGGGCGCGACGAGGGCCACCATTTCACCCGGCCAGATCGCCAGATCGGCGCCGCGCAGGACTTCGAGCGAGGTCTCGCCCTGCGGGTAGCGACGTTCGACCTTCGAGAGGAACAGGGCGGGTTGCGGTTGGCCGGAGGACATCTGTTATCCGTATCGAAGGGCTTCGACCGGGTCGAGCTTCGCGGCGCGCCAGGACGGGTACAGGGTCGCGAGCAAGGACAGAACCATGGCCATCATCAGGATGGACAGCACCTCGGTCGGGTTCACGTCGGCCGGCAGGCGGCTGAGGAAATAGAGCTCCGCCGGAAACAGGTTGGTGTTCGTGAGGTGCGAGATGAAATTGCGGATGCTCTCGACATTGAGCGCCAGCAGCAGGCCAAGGCCGAAACCCGCGATGGTGCCGACGATGCCGATGGACGCGCCGGTGATCAGAAACACGCGCATCACCGCGCCCTTGGTCGCCCCCATGGTGCGCAGGATCGCGATATCGCTCGACTTGTCCTTCACCAGCATGATGAGGCCCGAGATGATGTTGAGCGCCGCGACCAGCACGATGAGCGTGAGGATCAGGAACATGACGTTCCGCTCCACCTCGAGCGCGCCGAAGAACGTGCGGTTGCGCTGGCGCCAGTCGGTCATCAGGATCGGACGTCCGGCCGCCTCCTCGATCGCCACCCGCGCCTCGTCGACCTTGTCGGCATTGTCGAGATAAACCTCGATCAACTGCACGTCGTCGGGTCGGTTGAAGTAGGTCTGGGCCTCGGTGAGCGGCATGTACACGAAGGTGGAATCGAACTCGGACATGCCGATCTCGAACACCGCCTTCACCGGGTATCCCTTGATGCGCGGCGCGGTTCCGAAGGGGGTCGAGGCGCCGCGCGGGGTGATGAGCGTGAACGTATCGCCGGCCTGCAGCGACAGGGATTCGGCAAGGCGGCGGCCTATGGCAACGCCCTCCCCGTTGTCGAATTCCTCGAGGGTGCCCTGTCGGATGTTGCCGGCGATGTGGTCGATCTTCTTCAGGTCCTCGGCGCGCACGCCCCGAACCAGAACGCCGCTGCCGCTGTATTGCGACGAGCCGAACGCTTGCCCCTCGACCAGCGGCATGGCGCGCTTCACGCCGGGCACGGCCGCGATGCGCTTGGCCACCGCATCGTAATCGGTAAGCGGGCTGTCGATGGGCGCCACGAAGATATGCCCGTTGATGCCCACGATCTTGTCGAGCAGTTCCTTGCGGAAGCCGTTCATGACGGACAGCACGACGATCAGCGTCGCGACGCCGAGCATGATGCCGAGGAACGAAAAGCCGGCGATGACCGATACGAAACCCTCGCGACGGCGCGTGCGGAGATAGCGCCCGGCGAGCATCCACTCGAAGAGCGAAAACGGCCTCGTGCCGGATGTGATTTTTGACCCGCTGCTCACGTATTCCCCTCCCCCTTGTGGGGAGGGGCTAGGGGTGGGGGTGTCGGCGCGTCCGAACACGATCTGTCGCGCTCACACGCCCACCCGTCGCGCTTCGCGCGTCGACCTCCCCACAAGGAGGAGGTGAAAGTGGCGGCGAAAATTGTGAAATCCGACATTGGAAACTCAGCCGCGCTTCGTCAGGCGCGAAACGACCTCGCCGAGCGGCACCACCTGCTTGTCGCCGGTGGCCCGGTGCTTCAGCTCCACATTCCCGTCCGCCAGCCCCTTCGGCCCGATCACGACCTGCCACGGAATGCCGATGAGATCGGCCGTGGCGAACTTGCCGCCGGGACGCTCGTCGCGATCATCGTAGAGCACGTCGCGGCCGGCCGCCGTCAGCTCGCGATAGAGCGTCGCGCAGGCCTCATCGGTGCCCGCATCGCCGACCTTGAGGTTGAGAAGCGCGATGTCGAAGGGGGCCACCGATTCCGGCCAGACGATCCCGTTCTCGTCGTGGCTCGCCTCGATGATCGCGGCGATGAGACGGCTCGGGCCGATGCCGTAGGAACCCATATGCACGTCGTGGTCCTTGCCGTCCGGTCCCATCACCTTGGCGCCCATCGGGGCCGAATACTTGGTGCCGAAATAGAAGATATGACCGACCTCGATGCCGCGCGCCGACATCTTCTTGGTCTCCGGCATCCCCTCATAGGCGGAGGCGTCGTGCATCTCCGAGGTCGCCGCGTAGAGCGCAGTCCATTTGTCGACGAGACCCTGCAGCGTCTCGGCATTGTCGAAATCGGTGTCGATCGCGGGGGCGTCGTAATCGAGATAATCCGCGTGGCAGAAGACCTCGCTCTCGCCGGTCGATGCGAGGATGATGAACTCGTGGCTGAGATCGCCGCCGATCGGCCCGGTATCGGCCTTCATGGGAATGGCCTTGAGGCCCATGCGGGCGAAGGTGCGCAGATAGGCCACGAACATCTTGTTGTAGGAATGGCGCGCGCCCGCCTTGTCGAGATCGAACGAATAGGCGTCCTTCATGAGGAATTCCCGCGAACGCATGACGCCGAAGCGCGGCCGCACCTCGTCGCGGAACTTCCACTGGATGTGGTAGAGATTGAGCGGCAGATCCTTGTAGGAGCGCACATAGCCGCGGAAGATCTCGGTGATCATTTCCTCATTGGTCGGACCGAACAGCATGTCGCGCTCATGCCGGTCCTCGATGCGCAGCATTTCCTTGCCGTAGGCATCATAGCGCCCGGATTCCCGCCACAGGTCGGCGGATTGGATCGTCGGCATGAGAAGCTCGACGGCGCCGGCCCGGTTCTGCTCCTCGCGCACGATGGCGTTGACCTTATTGAGCACCCGCAGACCGAGCGGCAGCCAGGCGTAAATCCCCGCCGATTCCTGACGGATCATGCCGGCCCGCAGCATCAGCCGGTGGGAGACGATCTCCGCTTCTTTGGGAGTTTCGCGGAGAATAGGCAGGAAGAAGCGGCTCAAACGCATGGAACGCCTTCGATCGGAATGTTGGCCAGAAATAAAAGAATACGGGTCACGACTCGCTTCAGCACACAATACAGGCGCGCGTCAAAAGACAAGCGGCGACCTCCAGAAGCGCGCGGCGGCCCGCTCTAATACCAAAGATCAATACCAATTGTGCCGAAAATTGCACCATCGGGTGCTCAAAAAAGATGACATCCCCTGTCCTGCCGGTTATGAAGAGAATACTAACCTCCAGGACCTTTAAAGGTCGGAGGCGACGGTCCGAGTTTCGGGAGGAACAACATCCTCGCGCGCCATATCAGGCGACGGCATCAAAAGGCCAAGGATTAAAATTGCCAAAAGGCATGTTCAGGCAAGGCGAAAGCCTTGCTTTTTCTTTTGTGGGGTCAGGATCGAGGCCGTCATTCCGCAGCCGCGAAGCGGACCCCGAGACCCCAATCGCCGACGCTTCGAGACAGAGCGGCAACCGTCCCGCCTGATCCTCAAATCGCTTGCGTCTATGGGCTCCGGGTCCAGTTGCGCCGTCCCGGAATGACGGTGCGTCGCAGCGCTGGTCCCAAACTCACAAACCCGCGAGCGGCATGACCCCGGCGGTGAAGACCAGCACGATCGCCGCGACCAGAGTCGTCCAGATGGCTTTCTCCCGAAGCGCCGGGGCCGTGGGCGCGCCCGGTTCGGTGCCGCGGACAACCTCTCCCGTCTCGGCCTGGCTGCGAATGCCGAAGGGCAGCACGGCGAAGAGGAGCGTCCACCAGATGATGAAAAACAAGGCAGTGCCGCCACTGACGCGCAGGCCGAACGCCCCTACCACAATGGCAATGGGGATGGCCGCGCCCACCAGCACGAAGGCGATCGTGCTCCAGAGCGAGCGGGCGACGAGCCGGACGAAGCTGACCATTTCGGCTCTCCTCAAGCCTGCTCGAGTTCAACGAGCGTGCCGTTGAAATCCTTGGGGTGCAGGAACAGCACCGGTTTCCCATGCGCGCCGATCTTCGGCTCGCCTGAACCCAGGACGCGCGCGCCCTTCCGCAGCAATTGATCGCGCGCGGCCGCGATGTCGGCGACCTCGTAGCAGATGTGGTGAA